>NZ_JACYHC010000109.1:0-8399 GCF_017152085.1 Staphylococcus sp. EG-SA-2 | reverse complement strand
GAAGTTAGAGATGCTGTATTTGAAATGATGAACTGGTGGTTTGATAAAGGCATTGATGGATTTAGAGTAGATGCAATTACGCATATTAAGAAGACGTTTGAAGCGGGTGACTTACCTGTACCTGAGGGTAAAACATATGCCCCAGCATTTGATGTAGATATGAATCAGCCAGGTATACAAACTTGGTTACAAGAGATGAAAGATCGCTCATTAAGTAAGTATGACATTATGACTGTCGGTGAAGCGAATGGTGTAAGCCCTGATGATGCTGATGACTGGGTCGGGGAAGAAAATGGTAAATTTAATATGATATTCCAATTTGAACATTTGGGACTGTGGAATAGTGGTGATTCTCACTTTGATGTAAATTCGTATAAATCTGTATTAAATAGATGGCAAAAACAACTTGAAAATAAAGGTTGGAATGCGTTGTTTATTGAAAATCACGACCAACCACGACGTGTATCGACGTGGGGTGACGATGACAAGTATTGGTATGAATCAGCAACAAGTCATGCAGCTGTTTATTTCTTGCAACAAGGTACGCCATTCATTTATCAAGGTCAAGAAATTGGTATGACGAATTATCCATTTGAAAGTATTGAAACGTTTAACGATGTTGCTGTAAAAAATGACTATCAAATAGTGAAAGCTCAAGGTGGAGATGTAGACGCTTTACTTGCGAAATATAAAGATGAGAACCGAGATAATTCTCGCACACCAATGCAATGGGATGATACGTTAAATGGAGGATTTACAAATGGTGAACCGTGGTTCCCAGTGAATCCGAATTATAAAACTATCAATGTTGCACAACAATTAGAAGATGAGCATTCAGTATTACAATTTTATAAAGATTTAATTCAATTAAGAAAGTCTAATGATGTATACGTATATGGTCAATTTGATTTAGTAGATGCTGAAAATTCACAAGTTTTTGCGTACACGAGAACATTAAATGAAAAGCAAGTTCTTATTGTAGGTAATCTTACTAACCACGAAGCAGAATTAACTGTACCATTTGATTTAAGCCATGGAGAAGTAAAGCTATTTAATTATGATGCCAAAGTTAATTTAAAACAGTTACGTCCATATGAAGCATGTGTTATCGAACTAAATTAACATATTAATATGCCCCCTAATAGAATCTAAGGCCATTTGTAGACCTATAGATATATTAGGGGGCTTCTTTGTTTTTAATTTTTAATCTTCGTCATAAGGACTCTGTTTAACAGGAATCCAAAGCTGAATTTTAGTGAATGGGTCATTAAATGAAATATCGAGAGGGTACACTTCAACATATAAATCATTTCGTTCATATGGCAATGTTAACTGCAAACTTGATTCAATATAGTACCAAGCTTCATTAGTTGCATAATCAATTTCACCTTGTAAATTGAATTTCGCACAATGTTTGCCAGGTAAAAATCGGCTTTCTAAGTGTGCAGGATAACGTTCACTTGGTACACCTACAAATATTTCTAAACCATTTTCAAGAGGACAACTAATAACAAATAGTTCAAATGGACTAACGTCATTATATCGTCGTAACTCTTTAATTTTACCATCAATGAGCAAGTCTTCTAAAAAATCCGGAACATTAAAAGGATGTGACAAATACTTAGTGTCTATAAATCGTGCATATCCAACCAATGAAATATCATCTGTCTCTTCTAATCTGTATGGATAGGGTGTTCTCTCAGTAGTTGATAATTTGATATATAATCGCTCTTGAATTTGTAATTCATCTTTTTTAGTAGAAGCTTGAATAGGTGATACGCCGTGAAAATCACTAAAATCATTTGCAAAATCATTTGAATTTGCATAGTGATATTTTTTAGCGATATCTACAAGTCGTGTAGCACCATTAATCACATCATTTGCAGCGAGTGTCATTTTACGCGCGCGTGCATAAGCTTCTGGAGATAAGCCGACAATCATTTTAAATGATTGATCAAGATGGTATGGCGAAAGACCAACGTAATCACTTAATTCTTGCAAATTGAAAGGCTCTAATAAACGATCTTCAATATAAACAATTGCCTGTTGTATTTGCTTGATAACGTCCAAAACTTTCACTCCAATTAATTCAATCATTTATTTTTATTCTACATTATTTCTATAAATTATACACCCATTTGTTCAATGATTATTAAAATAGTTTTGGGCATTGTAAAATATAATTTCATAATATAGTCTAGAAAAAAAGCGAATGATAGAACAATTGATTTACTTGATTCGTAATCAATCCTTGTCATTCGCTCATTTATTTTTGTTTAACATGTGCGTTTTAATTCAATTATTGAATATCGTCCCACCAATGGTTACCATCACGAGCAAGTAGTAAATCACTTTCTAATGGACCATTAGTACCTGATTCATAGTTAGGGAATTCTGGATCAACCATATTCCATTCATCTTGAATTGCATCAACAAATTTCCATGTTGATTTTAATTCTTCCCAGTGCGTGAAGTTAGTGGCATCACCTTTAAGACAATCGAATAATAGATTTTCATATGCATCTACAGTATTCATTTTATCTTGAGCGCTCATTGAATAAGACAATTGAACAGGTTCAGTTTCGATACCTTGTGTATTTTTCTTAGCATTTAGATGTAAAGATACACCTTCATTAGGTTGGATATTGATTACTAATAGGTTTGAATCTAATAGTTTATCAGTTTCATAGTATAAGTTCATTGGTACTTCTTTAAATTCAACGACAACTTGAATTGTTTTAGATTTCATACGTTTACCAGTACGAATATAGAATGGTACACCAGCCCATCTAAAGTTATCAATTGTTAATTTACCTGAAACAAAGGTAGGTGTGTTAGAGTCATCTGCAACGCGATCTTCATCACGGTATGCTTTAACTTGTTTACCATCGATATAGCCTTCGCCATATTGACCACGAACAAAGTTCTTTTTAACATCTTCAGATTGGAAATGACGCAGTGATTTAAGTACTTTTACTTTCTCAGCACGGATATCTTCACTGTTTAAACTAATAGGTGCTTCCATAGCTAATAATGCAACCATTTGTAACATGTGGTTTTGCACCATATCTTTTAGCGCGCCACTTGATTCATAATAACCACCACGATCTTCAACACCTAGTATTTCAGAAGATGTAACTTGGATGTTTGAAATATATTTGTTATTCCATAATGGTTCAAACATCGCATTCGCAAAACGTAATACCTCGATATTTTGAACCATGTCTTTTCCTAAATAGTGGTCAATACGATAAATTTCTTCTTCTTTAAATGATTTACGAATTTGATTGTTTAATGCTTCGGCTGATTTTAAATCACTACCGAATGGTTTTTCGATAACAAGGCGTTTAAATCCTTTTGTATCAGTAAGACCAGAAGATTTTAGATAATCAGAAATAACGCCAAAGAATTGTGGTGCCATTGCTAAATAGAATAGTCGATTACCTTTTAATTCAAATTGGCTATCTAATTCATTACTAAAATCTAGTAATTCTTGATAGCTTTCTTCATTACTAACATCATGTCTATGATAGAAGACATGTTCCATAAACGCGTCAATTTTGTTTGTATCTTTTACGTGCTTTTGAATTGATGATTTTACTTGATTACGGAAATCATCATTAGTAATGTCACGACGTCCAATACCGATGATGGCAATATGTTCATCTAAATTGTCTTGTTGGTAGAGATGGAATATTGATGGAAACAACTTACGATGGCTTAAGTCACCAGTTGCACCAAAGATTGTGATTAAACAAGGGATGTGTTTGTTTTTAGTACTCAAGATTAAAACCTCAATTCTTAATTAGATATATGATTTATTATTATAAGATAATCCATTCAGCAGGTCATTCAATATGCTCGACAGTATGCAGTGTCTTAAATGAAATATCGATTCATGTATCATGTTTAATGTGATACTTATTAATGATAAGTATAACGTAATTGTCAAAATTTATATAGTTATGTCTACGTTAAAGTTAGAAAAATTAACTAGCAAAGACGAATTTTTAACAGATTTTGATTCAAGTATAAATTAAAACTAAATTGATACAAATTTTATGATAAAATGAATTGAAGAAAAGGAGGGGCATATATGGAAGTTACATTTTTTGGAACGAGTGCAGGTTTGCCTACAAAAGAGAGAAATACACAAGCAATCGCCTTAAATTTAGAACCATATTCCAATTCCATATGGCTTTTCGACGTTGGTGAAGGTACACAGCACCAAATTTTACATCATGCAATCAAATTAGGAAAAGTGACACATATATTTATTACTCATATGCATGGCGATCATATTTTTGGTTTGCCAGGATTACTTTCTAGTCGTTCTTTTCAGGGCGGTGAACAGAAGCCGCTTACATTGGTTGGACCAAAAGGAATTAAAGCATATGTGGAAATGTCTATGAATTTATCAGAGTCACATTTAAACTATCCAATTACATATATTGAAATCGATGATCATCTGACATATCATCATGATGGTTTTACTGTAGAGGCGCATTTACTTAATCATGGTATTCCATCATATGGATATAGAGTAATGGCACCTGAAACTACAGGTACAATCAATGTTGAAGCGTTAAAAAACATTGGTCTTGAACCAGGTCCTAAATATCAAGAAGTAAAATCTCATGATACATTTGAACATAATGGTCAAGTTTATCAATCAAAAGATTTTAGAGGTGAGTCCAAACAGGGTCCAGTTGTAGCAATTTTTGGTGATACAAAACCATGTTCTAATGAACGTGTGATTTCTAGAGATGCTGATGTGATGGTACATGAAGCGACCTATATAGATGGTGAAAAGCATTTAGCCAACAATTATCATCATAGCCATATTGAAGACGTATTTGCATTGATAAAAGAAGCCAATGTTAAACGTACGTTGATTACACATTTGAGCAATCGCTATAATACAGAAGATATAAATGAAATTTATCAAACATTGATACAAAATGAAGATACACCTAATTTTAATTTTGTAAAAGATTTTGATAGTTTTAAAGTCTAATGACAAAGTAATAAACAATGCTTGCCAAATAGTAATAATTTATAAAAATAACCCGTCCAACTATGTATGTGATGATGCATACATGTGTTGGCGGGTTTGTTTTTATTGGTCTTCTACATTAGAAAGTTCAATACTACGGTCGACGGCAGCATTTAGACAATCTTCGAAAATAGATACTAAATCATATTGTGACAATGTATCAAGGCCAGCTTGTGTCGTACCACCTTTAGAGGTAATATTTTTTCTTAATTGAGCCATGCTCAAATCTGAACGTTCAATCATCTTACTTGTACCTATAATAAGGTTGCGTATAGATTCTTCAACTTGTTCTTTTTCTAGACCAAGTTTCGTACCAGCTTTAACGTATTGCTCGAATACATGATATAAAAATGCTGGGCCGCTTCCGGTGATAGCTGTTACTTGATGTAAATGATCCTCTGATACTTCAATTACAGAACCAAATGCTTTAACTAAATCGTTAATTTCATCTTTAGATTTAGGGTCAAAGTTGTTTGAAAAACTAATGCCAGTAACTGAGTGTCCAACTTGCGCATTTGTGTTTGGCATAATTCTAGCAACTGGATTTTGGCATTCTAATTGTTGTTTAATATAATCAATCGGAATACCTGCCATAATTGAAATGAAGCAATTGTCTTTTGTGATATGTGGTTTGATGCGTGTTGCTAGAGCATCAAAGTCATGCGGTTTGGTACCTAAAAAAACATAATCTGCATCTTTTAATAATGTCGCATCATCATAACTATAGTTAACACCTAGTTTTTCAGCGAATGCTTTTAAAGCTTGTTCATTAGATTTATTTGTTAAATATATATCATTGGCATCTAAGTTGCTTGAGTTAATAATTCCTGTAAATATAGCTTGTGCCATATTACCAGCTCCATAAAATACGAGTTTCATTAACGTCACATCCCTTTAGTTTTTGATTTGTATGTTATATTTTCTTATTATTGTATATATATTAGGAAAGATAATCAACTTGTCTCAATTATGTAAAGTTGATAAATTGCATTCTATATAATTGAAAAGGAAGGTTAATTGATGAAAGGACAACATTTTATAGTGACTGGTGGTACGAGTGGTTTAGGTTTATCGATTGTCCGAAAGTTACTAGAAAATAAAGTGCATGTAACGTTGTTGGTGCGTGATGTTGATAAAGCAACTAGAATCTTTGAACAAGAATTGGGGAAAACTATAAATGTTATTCCTTGTGACTTAAATGATTTGAAGTCGATACAGGCACTGCAATTTGAAGACAATACATCATTCGATGGATTCATTTATAGTGCAGGTTTAGGTTATTTCAAATCTATTTCAGACCATAGTTTTTCAGAAATGATTGAAACGTATCAGCTTAATTTAATTAGTTTTAATGTTTTATATACTGTGTTGAGACCATATTTAACATCTAACGCACATATTGTAGGTATTTCAAGTCAAGCTGCATTTTCCACACAAGCAAATGCTGCACATTATGGGGCATCGAAAGCAGGGTTTTATGCATTAATGAATGCTTTAAGACTAGAGTCACCAAACTTACATATCATGACAGTTAATGTTGGCCCGATTGATACACCTTTTCATCAAAAAGCCGACCCATCAATGAAGTATGCTAAAAAGATGGGGGAAATTATGCTTGATGCTAATCAGCTTGCAGAAGATATCATTTATGGCATTAAAACAAAACAATTGGAAATTAATCGGCCTAAATGGATGCATCATGCGTTGAAAATGTATCAAATTGCGCCTAGATTTTTTGAACGATGTTTCCCTAAATTATTTAAAAATAAAGCATAAATAGGTGGGATGGCAATGAACTGTCAATCGGAGAGTGTGGTAAGACTTTGTGTACGATATGCGGAACAACTATCAGTATTTGAAGAATTTACAGTGCTGGATATTTTAGGCGATATTTCTGTAGACCAAATTTCAGACGGTACATTATATTATACTTGTGAAAAATTCAAACTACTTGTGTTGCAAGGAAATGTGCTGGGTGTACAAATAATAACTAATAATGATGAATCAACATGCGAAGTGAAATATAGAAAGATGTTTTAATAAAATTATTAAGAGATGAAGTGGCAGAAGTTTGCTTAAGGCAATGCCGCAAGGCGAAATTACTAAATACTGATGCGTGAGGACAACGCTTTAATTTCTATCATAAGTGAGTAATCATAATCATAAATTATAGCGAATTGTACATAAACAACAGCAGTAAGGCATTTTTATAATGAAACGCCTCATGCTGCTGTTTTTATTACTGAAAATGACTTCTACACTAAATGATTGGTATATTCCAAATCCTTTACACGAGCTCTTGCTGTTTTAATCTGATCTAAACCAACTTTAGTATGATAGTTTTCAATATTTTCTTTTAATTGGTCGACGCTACTTGCACCTACAATGATGGAACCAAGCACGTCATGTGATGTTAAATAACTAAATGTCAATGCAGATAAATTACTTTCAATTTCTTTAATAGAGGCTATTGTTTCACCCAATTCATCATGAGAATAATCAAAAATACCATCTTTAAATTTATTGTCGAGCACATTAACACTGTTTGAAGTTAATAATCCTTTAGACACAGGTCCTCTTGCCAATACTTTAACATCATTGTTGTGAATTGCATCTAATAATGATTCTGGACGATTATCAATCAAATTGAATTGAGACATTATCGTTTCGATTTGACTATGTTTTAAATAATAATCAATTACATTTGGGCGAATAGAAGAAATACCGTAAGCACGTATAATTCCTTCTTGTTTCAATTCATCAAATGCGCTTATTGTTTCGTCTAATGGGTCATCAATGGTTCCGCCATGAAGTTGATATAAATCGATATGATCGATACCTAAACGCTTTAGTGAACCTTTAACTGCCTCTTTAATATAGGATTTACTCGGATCCCATGTTGTACTGCCATCTTTTGTTAAACGATTGCCTACTTTTGTACCAATGAAAATATCATCGCGTTGTTGATATTTAAGAAGTGCCTTACCAACAACTGATTCATTTATACCTTTATCGTACATGTCTGCTGTATCAAAATAAGTGATACCATTTTCAACAGCACAATCTATAATTTGTTCGGCTTTTTTTAAATCTGTACCTAAACTCATGCAACCTAGACCTAATTCAGATAATGCAATACCACTTTTTAATATATTTTTTTGCATGTCTGTTCTCCTTTCGATACACTTTAGCTAACAAGCATAGTGTATCAATATATAATATGAATTTAAAGGAACGTGATTATAATGGATTTAAATGAAAAAACAATTGATCGAACAGTTATTTATAATGGCAAAATTGTAGATGTAGAAATTCATACAGTGACATTACCAAACGGTGAAAC
>NZ_JACYHC010000108.1:0-552 GCF_017152085.1 Staphylococcus sp. EG-SA-2 | reverse complement strand
TTCCATCATACGGTGAATCATTAATTGAAGACGAAAAATTAATGAGAAAAATCCGTAAACAAACTTCAAAAGACTTAGAATTAGGTTACTACGAAAACTAAATTCTAATAGCTATATTTAAAATCGGGCAACTGAGAAATCTTATAGATTTTTCAGCTGTCCGATTTTTTCGCGTAATCTATAATACATATGGCAAAATCAACTTTAATCAAAAAGACTCATACACAATGCCTTTAAAGCACATGTATGAGTCCTTTTAGTAGTTTATATCAAAAAATATGTTTAATGTATAAATTAGTTTTTGTTTACAGATGCGTCGTAGATTGATTCTACAGCGTCACCTAATGCTTTATCGAATTCTTCTTTAGATTGTCCAGCTCTTAAATCACTAGCTAATGCACGTGAGAAGCTTGCGATAAGTTCAGCGTTATCTTTAAGTAATTCATTTGCTTTTTCTCTGCTGTAACCACCTGATAATACAACGACACGAACAACATTAGGATGTTCAGCTAACTCTTTGTATAAGTTTGGTTCAGTAGGAATTGTTAATTT
>NZ_JACYHC010000107.1:0-552 GCF_017152085.1 Staphylococcus sp. EG-SA-2 | reverse complement strand
TTCCATCATACGGTGAATCATTAATTGAAGACGAAAAATTAATGAGAAAAATCCGTAAACAAACTTCAAAAGACTTAGAATTAGGTTACTACGAAAACTAAATTCTAATAGCTATATTTAAAATCGGACAACTGAGAAATCTTAAAGATTTTTCAGCTGTCCGATTTTTTTACGTAATCTAATACATACGGCAAATTCAACTTTAATCAAAAAAGACTCATACACAATGCCCTTAAAGCACATGTATGAGTCCTTTTTAGTAGTTTATATCAAAAAATACGTTTAATGTATAAATTAGTTTTTGTTTACAGATGCGTCGTAGATTGATTCTACAGCATCACCTAAAGCTTTATCGAATTCTTCTTTAGATTGATCAGCTCTTAAATCACTAGCTAATGCACGTGAGAAACTTGCGATAAGTTCATCGTTATCTTTAAGTAATTCATTTGCTTTTTCTCTGCTGTAACCACCTGATAATACAACGACACGAACAACATTAGGATGTTCAGCTAACTCTTTGTATAAGTTTGGTTCAGTAGGAATTGTTAATTT
>NZ_JACYHC010000106.1:0-553 GCF_017152085.1 Staphylococcus sp. EG-SA-2 | reverse complement strand
AGTAGTCGCATACCAACAACATCAAGGTAATAAATTTAAAGAACATTTTGATTTGAATTGTTATCTGACACTGCTAGATGTATTGGATAGTCACAACATTGACCGAGGTCGCACAGACGTAACGCATATTTTTAAAAATTTAGAAACGAAAGTCTTAACGATGGGGTTCATAGATGATTTGCTATATCCGGACGATCAAGTTCGTGCATTAGGTGAACGTTTTAAATATCATCGTCATTTCTTCGTGCCTGATAATGTTGGACATGATGGATTCCTACTAAACTTTAGTACCTGGGCACCTAACTTATATCATTTCTTAAATTTAAAGCATTTTAAGCGTAAGTAATAATGTATATATTTTTAAAGAATGAAGCTACTAAATCACAGTTATCATATTCAAAGACATCTAGAGTACATGAGAGTGGAAATGAATTGTAAATCTAAATCAAGCTTGATTGCTATGTAGTGGGATTAAATAATCATGTTGAAAATGAAAGCACACAAAAGCGATTCAAATGAGTATGTTAATTACTTATAAAACATGAAAGTTATT
>NZ_JACYHC010000105.1:0-553 GCF_017152085.1 Staphylococcus sp. EG-SA-2 | reverse complement strand
AGTAGTCGCATACCAACAACATCAAGGTAATAAATTTAAAGAACATTTTGATTTGAATTGTTATCTGACACTGCTAGATGTATTGGATAGTCACAACATTGACCGAGGTCGCACAGACGTAACGCATGTTTTTAAAAATTTAGAAACAAAAGTGTTAACGATGGGGTTCATAGATGATTTGCTATATCCGGATGATCAAGTTCGTGCATTAGGTGAACGTTTTAAATATCATCGTCATTTCTTCGTGCCTGATAATGTTGGGCATGATGGATTCCTACTAAACTTTAGTACCTGGGCACCTAACTTATATCATTTCTTAAATTTAAAGCATTTTAAGCGTAAGTAATAATATATATATTTTCAAAGAATGAAGCCACTAAATCACAGCTATCATATTCAAAAACATCTAGAGTACATGAGAGTGGTAATGAATTGTAAATCTAAATCAAGCTTGATTGCTATGTAGTGGGATTAAATAATCATGTTGAAAATGAAAGCACACAAAAGCGATTCAAATGAGTATGTTAATTACTTATAAAACATGAAAGTTATT
>NZ_JACYHC010000104.1:0-553 GCF_017152085.1 Staphylococcus sp. EG-SA-2 | reverse complement strand
TCGTATTCTTAATACCTATATGCTATCGTACACAAGCTTTTGTTCTTTTCTTCCAACATACCGTCTATAATGCTCAAAAAGAAATCAGCAGTGGAACACACTACGTTCCCTACCGCTTTATCATTTTCAGGCTTAAATATTTTTAAAATTTTGTGAGGAATCCGCTTAAAAAAACTCATATCTTCAAAAAAAGTGACAAAATTTAAATTTTTGAATAACATCATTTTTTAGTAAATGTTATAATTTCTTTATAATACAAATATCGAAAGAAGGCGACTGACTTTGAAAAAATTATGTTCATTAATTGTAGTAGCATTAGTTTGTATCATTGCATTATCAGCTTGTGGTAAAGAACAAACCAAAACATATGAAGGTGATGTTAGTGGTAAACATGTACTAACTTCTATCACATATAAAGATGATAAAGTTTTAAAACAGTCTACAATCAACACAATTAAATATGACGATCTAGGTATGGATAAAGACGAAGCCAAAAAGTTATTCGCCAAATCTGAAAGTATTTTCAAAGACCTTAAAGGCGTAAAATACAAAG
>NZ_JACYHC010000103.1:0-553 GCF_017152085.1 Staphylococcus sp. EG-SA-2 | reverse complement strand
TCGTATTCTTAATACCTATATGCTATCGTACACAAGCTTTTGTTCTTTTCTTCCAACATACCGTCTATAATGCTCAAAAAGAAATCAGCAGTGGAACACACTACGTTCCCTACCGCTTTATCATTTTTCAGGCTTAAATATTTTTAAAATTTTGTGAGGAATCCGCTTAAAAAACTCATATCTTCAAAAAAAATGACAAAATTTAAATTTTTGAATAACATCATTTTTTAGTAAATGTTATAATTTCTTTATAATACAAATATCGAAAGAAGGCGACTGACTTTGAAAAAATTATGTTCATTAATTGTAGTAGCATTAATTTGTATCATTGCATTATCAGCTTGTGGTAAAGAACAAACCAAAACATATGAAGGTGATGTTAGTGGTAAACATGTACTAACTTCTATCACATATAAAGATGATAAGGTTTTAAAACAGTCTACAATCAACACAATTAAATATGACGATCTAGGTATGGATAAAGACGAAGCCAAAAAGTTATTCGCCAAATCTGAAAGTATTTTCAAAGACCTTAAAGGCGTAAAATACAAAG
>NZ_JACYHC010000102.1:0-554 GCF_017152085.1 Staphylococcus sp. EG-SA-2 | reverse complement strand
GAAAAAGGCGAAGTAATTGGAACAACTAAAACAGATGAAAATGGTAAATATCGTTTCGATAATTTAGATAGCGGTAAATACAAAGTTATTTTTGAAAAGCCTGCTGGCTTAACACAAACAGTTACAAATACAACTGAAGATGATAAAGATGCCGATGGTGGCGAAGTTGACGTAACAATTACGGATCATGATGATTTCACACTTGATAACGGATACTTCGAAGAAGATACATCAGACAGTGATTCAGACTCAGACAGTGATTCAGACTCAGACAGCGACTCAGATTCAGACAGTGATTCAGACTCAGATAGCGATTCAGATTCAGACAGCGACTCAGACTCAGATAGCGACTCAGACTCAGACAGCGACTCAGACTCAGATAGCGACTCAGATTCGGACAGCGATTCAGACTCAGATAGCGACTCAGATTCAGACAGCGATTCAGACTCAGATAGCGACTCAGATTCAGACAGTGACTCAGACTCAGATAGCGACTCAGACTCAGACAGTGACTCAGACTCAGACAGCGATTCAGATTCAGATAGCGACTCAGA
>NZ_JACYHC010000101.1:0-554 GCF_017152085.1 Staphylococcus sp. EG-SA-2 | reverse complement strand
AAATCTTGTCTTTCTATTTTCGATTGATTAATAACAAATCATTCACCTTTACTAATATATGCTGTTCTTCCCCACTTGACCATGGTCTAAAGTCTGATTATTCAACTAAATATTGACGTTGTTTTGATAATTATTTAGTTTTAATTCTACGATTTGTACGTAAACTTTTTTCATAAATTGCTCATTTTCCTTATAATTATATCACAATCAATTTTGGTATATTTTACCATTTTTACGCTTTCATTTTAAAATCAAACTGTTTTATTTATTACTTATACGACATAAAAAAGAAGCAAACACCATTTTGTCTGCTTCTTTTAAAATTAATATCCCTACGTTATTAATAACTTAAAAACTAAATATTAATTATTTAGCGCGGTTTGAAGTACCGAACTCTTTAATTTTACCTTTAACTGTTTCTTTGATGGCTTCACGTGCAGGTCCTAAGTATTTACGAGGATCGTAAACTTCTTTGTCGTTATTTAAAACGTCACGAACTGCTTTTGCTGAAGCGATTTGGTTTTCAGTGTTTACGTTAATTTTAGCTGTACCAA
>NZ_JACYHC010000100.1:0-554 GCF_017152085.1 Staphylococcus sp. EG-SA-2 | reverse complement strand
TCACAGGATGTCGCTTACTATTTTTGTTATTGTGCGCATTTTCCGTCTTATAACGTATAGTAACCTATTATATAATTTACCATTTATAAGCTATTAATTCTATTTTCCAATATAAACTTATATATTACTATTTTTTATTAGTTTCTCACGGCGGATTGTGACAATGATATTTAACACAATGATGAGGTCTCTATTCCAATAATAAAATTAGGATAATGGCAACTTCTAGTTGCACGTCATTGCTCAGAAAATAAATATCATTATTCGTTATTCGTTACTTTAACAATTGATGTTATGGAGGACTGGTGGCATATCACAACGAAGAAATATGTTGACAGTAGCATATGTTTGTACGTCTAATAAAGATTTTATTGTCTACGTTTATCTTTCATATCCAACCACTAAGTTACTTGAGGTTCATACATTTTAAAGAAAATGGACGAACAGATAAATCAATATGATTATCATTCGTCCATATATCTTTTATTAATATAATATTAAACGCAAAAAAATGCCTATCCTCTTGGATAGGCATTTGTACGGTCTCGACGGGA
>NZ_JACYHC010000099.1:0-554 GCF_017152085.1 Staphylococcus sp. EG-SA-2 | reverse complement strand
TCACAGGATGTCGCTTACTATTTTTGTTATTGTGCGCATTTTCCGTCTTATAACGTATAGTAACCTATTATATAATTTACCATTTATAAGCTATTAATTCTATTTTCCAATATAAACTTATATATTAATATTTTTTATTAGTTTCTCACGGCGGATTATGATAATGATATTTAACACAATGATGAGGTCTCTATTCCAATAATAAAATTAGGGTAATGGCAACTTCTAGTTGCACGTCATTGCTCAGAAAATAAATATCATTATTCGTTATTCGTTACTTTAACAATTGATGTTATGGAGGATTGGTGGCATATCACAACGAAGAAATATGTTGACAGTAGCATATGTTTGTACGTCTAATAAAGATTTTATTGTCTACGTTTATCTTTCATATCCAACCACTAAGTTACTTGAGGTTCATACATTATAAAGAAAATGGACGAACAGATAAATCAATATGATTATCATTCGTCCATATATCTTTTATTAATATAATATTAAACGCAAAAAAATGCCTATCCTCTTGGATAGGCATTTGTACGGTCTCGACGGGA
>NZ_JACYHC010000098.1:0-8408 GCF_017152085.1 Staphylococcus sp. EG-SA-2 | reverse complement strand
CCTAATAAAAATGTTTGTCTATGATTAGCAATTGACTTCGCTGCAAGCATAGCAAATTCTTTTTGAGTATCAATTAATTCCTCATGATCATGATAAACATTTCCGTAATCGACTAAAGTTTCACATTGATTCAAATCCGGCAAACCTGCAAATGCTTGTTTAATCGCATCTGGTCCTTCTTTTGCACCAATGCGCCCCTTGTTTAAAGCAACACCTTTGTCAACAGCATAGCCTAATATACCGACCCCTGATGGCATACTACTCTTTTCCAGCTTAGACAAATCTTCAAATGTTACTGTTTGAAAATGTCTAAATTTTTTCGGGTCTGTTTCACTATCTAACCTTCCAGTCCATAAATTTGGTTCACCTTGCTTGTACACAGCATTTCCCCCTCTTATTTATGTGGCTTATTAACAATTAAAGTATAACGTATAGGAAATTTTGAATTCAATTCATAGTTAAATCCGTATCTTAAAAATACTTATCTACATTACTTTTACCCCTATTTTCTATGTAATAACGAATACTTAGCTGATTTATGTTAATAAAATACGTCAAGACTATTACATTTTCATTAATATTGACATAGACAATTTATCTCTCGGCTTGTAATATGTATAATTGTTACTAAAAGATATTTTGCTTGTTACCTAATGGAGGTTACATATAATGAAGAACAATAAAATTTCTGGTTTTCAATGGGCAATGACGATTTTCGTCTTCTTTGTCATTACAATGGCGTTATCCATTATGCTCAGAGATTTCCAGTCTATAATTGGTGTCAAACACTTTATATTTGAAGTTACAGATCTAGCGCCATTAATTGCTGCAATCATTTGTATACTCGTTTTCAAATATAAAAAGGTCCAACTTGCAGGTTTAAAATTCTCAATCAGCCTGAAAGTAATTGAACGTCTATTGCTAGCTTTAATTTTACCTTTAATTATTCTAATTATTGGTATGTACAGCTTTAATACATTTGCAGATAGCTTTATTTTATTACAATCAACAGGCTTATCAGTACCTATTACACACATTCTGATTGGACATATTCTGATGGCGTTCGTAGTAGAATTCGGATTCCGTTCATACTTACAAAATATTGTTGAAACGAAAATGAACACGTTCTTTGCAAGTATTGTTGTTGGTTTGATGTATTCAGTTTTCTCAGCAAATACAACTTATGGTACAGAATTTGCTGCTTATAACTTCCTTTATACATTCTCATTCTCTATGATTCTTGGTGAATTAATTAGAGCGACTAAAGGACGTACAATTTATATTGCAACGACATTCCATGCTTCAATGACATTCGGACTTATTTTCTTGTTTAGCGAAGAAATCGGCGATCTATTTTCAATCAAAGTCATCGCCATTTCAACAGCAATCGTTGCAGTAGGATACATTGGTTTAAGCTTAATTATCCGAGGTATTGCATATTTAACAACAAGACGAAACCTTGAAGAACTTGAGCCTAATAATTATTTAGACCATGTCAATGACGATGAAGAAACTAATCATACTGAGGCTGAAAAATCTTCTTCAAATATTAAAGATGCTGAAAAAACAGGTGTAGCTACTGCATCAACGGTTGGTGTTGCTAAAAATGATACTGAAAATACAGTGGCTGACGAACCAAGCATTCATGAAGGTACTGAAAAAACAGAACCTCAACATCACATAGGTAATCAAACTGAATCTAATCATGATGAAGATCATGACATCACTTCGGAGTCAGTAGAATCAGCAGAATCAGTTAAACAAGCACCACAAAGTGACGATTTAACAAACGATTCAAATGAAGATGAAATAGAGCAATCATTAAAAGAACCTGCGACTTATAAAGAAGACAGACGTTCATCAGTTGTAATTGATGCAGAAAAACATATCGAAAAAACTGAAGAACAATCTTCAGATAAAAACAAATAATAACAAAGCGCTTGCTAGTACCTCTTAAAAAGATGATGCTAGCAAGCGCTTTTCTATACTATATATTATTTTTCTAAAATTTTAACACCCTCTTGAGTGCCTACAATAACTTGATCTGCCATATCTAAGAAGTATCCTGTCTCAAACACACCTGTCAGATGAATTAAATACTCATGGAACTTATATGGGTCAATTCCTTTTGGTAACTTACAATCTAAAATATAATTGCCATTATCAGTTATAAATGCGACATCTTCGTTTACACGACGTTCTACTTTTATATCAGCGTATGATTCAATTTTACGTAATATGTGATACCAGTTAAATTTATCCACCTCTACTGGTAACTTAAACGTCTCACCTAAGTATTGAACTATTTTCGTTTCATCGACAACCACAACAAAACGCGATGCCATTTCATCTATAACTTTCTCTCTGAACAGCGCACCACCGCCACCTTTAATTATATTTAAAGATGGATCTACTTCATCAGCACCATCAATTGCTAAGTCGATATGATCAACATCATTGATTTCACATATTTTAATACCTAATTCTTTTGCTAAAAATGCAATTTTATTAGAAGTGCATACACCTGTAATATTGTAACCACGTTCTTTAATTAGTTGCGCCATTTGAGGTAAGAGTAATTCCATTGTACTTCCTGTACCAATTCCCAGCGTCATGTCACCATTGATTTGACTTAAAACATCATTTAATGTCATTAACTTGAGTGCTTTGACATCTTTCATGAAGGTAGCCTCCCATATTTATGTAATCTATTCAATTCATATTTTACATGACTCGTATAAATTAACATACCCTTATTTCTAACATTTTTTTAAACATATCAATCAGAATTTACAATTCTAAAAATGTTTTATAGTACAATATATTTTAAATAATACTCGTTAAGGAGAATGATATGATATCAATTCACGCAATTTCGACAGGAAAAATCCAAGATTTGCCTTATAGCTCGAAAAGACCGATACGCTCTGCTTTAGATAAAACTAAGATTTCACAAACAACATGGTTATCTTCAACTGGTTTCACTGGTGATGAACAGGCTTATAAAGATCATGGTGGACCACATAAAGCAGTTTGTGGGTTTAGTAAGCATAATTATGCACTGTATCAAGATGATTTACCTACACTACCTACTCATGCGATGTTTGGAGAGAATTTAACATTTGATTATTTAGACGAATCTGATGTTTACTTTGGTAATCAATATCGTTTAGGTGAAGCGTTAATTGAGGTTTCTGAAATTAGAGAACCATGCTGGAAAATTCAAGCAAAATATAATATTCCTGATTTAGTGAAGCGCATGTCTACATCTGGTAAAACAGGTTTCTATTTCCGGGTATTAAAACAAGGCTATGTATCTCCAAATGATCAGCTTTACTTAATACAAGAAGCACCAATCGAACATCGTTTATCTGTACAACAGCTTAATGACCTTTATTATAATGATAGACAAAATCAAGATATGTTACGATATGCACTAAACAATCCATTTCTGTCACCAACAAGACGCGATAAACTTCAAAAAATGTATAACAGAACATTGAAATAATTACCTTTCATTATAAGTGTTAAATGAACTTTTCAAAACAAAAAGGAATCAACTTACACATCGTTTGTATAATAGTCTTATCTATAACCACTGATGCTATTGATTCCTTTTTTATGTTATATATTTTCTTTATTTCAAACTGTATATTAATGATGTCACTTCATTTGATACGATTCTTGATAACCTATTCAAAATTCCGCCAAATAACATAAATATTATATAAATGCCGATACTTTTAATCATTTTCTACTTTTTCTTCGATACGGAAACTTGTTTTCGAATTGAACACTTCACCAGCTTTTAAAATTGACGGTGCTTTTTCACCATATAAATTAATATCATTTGGTAAAAATTGTGTTTCTAATGTAAAGCCAGAATGTGGTTTATAAATATTAAATGGACTATCCCACTCATCAGGCTGGTTAAAAGTAAAGAACACAACATGAGGCATATCTGTATCGACCTCTAACATAAATTCATGATTTTCAACATACATTTTATGTTCACCAACTGTAAATGGGTGATCGAGACCACCAAAACGTGTCATTTGTTGGCTTAATTGCGCATGTTGTGATGTAAAAATATCACTCAATTTTATCTTGTTATCTTCAAACACTTCATGTAAATCTAGAATATCACCTGTAACAATATTTCGCTCATCTAATACATACATATCTAATTGATTACTTGAAATGCGATGATTATCAACGACATTATTATCTCGATTCAAATTGAAGTACACATGATTCGTAGGACTAAACAATGTGTCTTCTGATGCAACTGCTTCGTATTCAATCGACCATTGGTGATCCGCATCATAAATATGTGTAATCGTCACATCGATATCACCCGGGAAATGATCATCAGCTGATTTCAACACCGTCTTAAATATAACTTTAATTTGAGCAATTTCATTTCTAATTTCATAATCAAATAACTTATTGTCCAAACCATGACATCCACCATGTAAATGATGTTCACCGTTGTTTTTTTCTAACTGATATTCTTTACCTTTCAACTTAAATTTAGCATTATCAATTCTACCGCTATATCTTCCTATAGAAGCACCAAATTTAAAAGGATTACTATGATAAAACTCATCCGCTTCAACAACATTTCCAAGAACAATATTATTATCATGATATTTCCAAGACACTACTCTTGCTCCATAATTCGTAAAAATAATTTTAGTTTCATCATTATCAATTTTGATTAAATCTACACTTTGTCTTTGGTGCTCAACTTCAACTATCATTTTTACTTCTCCCTTCTAACCACAAGTGTTCAAGCTCTGCTGGGTAGCAACATTACTAAAACACCTACAATACAAATGATTGCACCGATAACATCATATTTATCTGGCATTTGTTTATCTACGACCATCGCAAAAATCAAACTCATGATGATAAATACGCCACCATATGCTGCATATACTCTTCCGAATGATGGAAATGATTGAAATGTCGCAATGACACCATATAACATGAGTATCGCACCGCCTATTAGCCCAACAAGTGAAGACTGTCCTTCCCTAAGCCACAGCCAAATCAGGTATCCCCCACCTATTTCACATAAGCCAGCTAATATAAATATAAAAATCGGATATAACATGAAATCACTCCATCACACATTTGCTATCAATAATCTATCGGCTACATATCATTTGTTTACATTTCTTCTTACTTCACATTCCCATTTTAAAAAGTTCGTTTTCACATTCATATTGTACACTTTTTTAGACATTATTCTATAGCTAAATATAAAAAAATAAGAGTAACACGCTTTCATCATCATTTTATATGATAAATGTGTGTCACTCTCATCAATTTTATTTTTTAAATACACGTTTCATTGAATTAAATAAGCCACGTTCAAATGTAAGTACTGAATCTTTATATGTTTTAATTGCAATCCATATCAAGACAGCTACCATTACAATTGAGATTAAAGAACTTAAGATGACCTCATATATTTGAAGCCCTGAAGTTTGAGCGCGTACAACTAATTGAAATGGCGCTAAAAACGGAATATAACTTGTGATTAAAGCAAGTTGTCCATCAGGATTATTTATCGTGAATATCGCGATATAAAATGCAATCATACCAAGTAATGTCAGTGGCATCAAAGATTGATTTAAATCTTCTATTCTAGATGTTAATGATCCGAGGATGGCTGCAAGTAATACATACGCCATAATTCCAACAATACTACTTATAATTCCGACAATAATAATTTGCCAAGACAATTGATTCATTTCCACGTTAAAACCTTGTAGCAAGTCTTTTAAGTCAAAGGCAAAAATGCATATAACTGCCATCAATACAATTAAAATAATCTGAGTCACGGCAACTGCTATAACGCCTAAAATTTTAGCAAAAATATGTTGGATTGGTGAAATACTTGTAATAATCATTTCAATGACACGCGATGTTTTCTCACTAGCAATTTCCATAGCTATTTGAGATGCATAATTTAAAACAATGAAGAACATTAGAAAGATAATGCCATAAGCTAAAGCATAGTTGAAAATCTTTTGTCCTTCTGATACTTTATCGACTTCATCATTAGAAATCACCTTATTATCAACTTTACTTTGTGCTTGTAATTTTTGTAAGTCTTCTTTGTTGATATTTAATTCCCCGGCTACCATATTTGTTTGAATAGCTGTAAGCAGTGCTTGTACTTTTTGTGAATCTTCATGACTTACTCGCTTCTCACTAATGATTGTCCCTTGTAACGTGCGATTTTGATTCACCTTGATAATATAAGCTTTATCAAGTTTATGTTTTTTTACTTCTTTTTCAGCATCTTCTATAGAAACTTTAGTAAACTTAGCATCACTATGAAATGTATTCGCCTGTTGCTTGAAAACCTTATAGATTTGTTCATTCGGTGCTGCTACACCAATTTTATCTGGACCATCATCAAACATGTTAATAATCTTATCAATGTTAGATAGGCCAATCATTAAGGCAGCAATAATAATCATAAAAATTACAAATGATTTAGCTTTAATTTTTTGATATATGTCAAAGTAAATGTCGCCCAAAACTTATGCATCCTTGCCACCAACCTTCTCAATGAATATATCTTGTAATGATGGTTCTACAACTTGGAATCGTTTAACATAACCTTGATGTGCCACAACTTGATAAATATCTTTGGCTACGTCTTCATTCTCAATCGTCAACTGAAGACCTTGCTTCATGTTTTCACTATGAATGATGCCTCTAATGTTTGTTAAATCTGGTAGTGTTGTTTCTGATTCAATGACAACTTTCTTGTTACCATTAGATGCACGTACATGATTGATATCACCAGAAACAACAAGTTGACCTTTATCTAAAATACAAACATCATCACATAATTCTTCAACATGCTCCATACGGTGAGAACTATAAACGATTGTACTGCCCCAATCATTTAAGTCTTTAACTGCTTCTTTTAATAACTCAACATTAACTGGGTCTAGACCACTGAAAGGCTCATCTAATATTAGTAATTCTGGTTTATGTAACATACTTGCTAACAGCTGAATTTTTTGTTGATTCCCTTTTGATAGACTATCAATTCGTTTTTTGCGGTTTTCAGTAATATCAAAACGCTCAAGCCAATACGATATTTGCTGTTGTATTTCTGTTTTTGACATTCCCTTTAAAGTTGCCAAATATTTCAATTCTTCTTCAACTGTCAATTTCCCATGTAAACCGCGTTCTTCCGGTAAATAACCAATACGATTGTACATTGTTTTATCTAGTTTTTTACCGTTATACGTAATGTGTCCTTCAGTTGGTTCACTTAAGCCTAAAATCATACGAAATGTCGTTGTTTTACCTGCACCATTTCTTCCTAGAAAACCTAACATTTTGCCTGATTCTAACTCTAATGAAATATCATTTACTGCCGTCATCTTGCCAAAACGTTTCGTAACATGTTCAATTACAAGTCCCATACTTTGCCTCCTAAAAAAATATGTATTTATCTTAATATAACATTTCTATTCTCTATAAATGCAATATTTTTAAAGTGAATTTATTTTTAAAATTTCTGAAATTGAAATATTTAAATAGTATCTTCTTTGCATGTTAAGTATCATTAGCGCTAGATACGCATTTCCCATATCTTTATTGCCTTATTTGTAAAAAAATATCCCAGCATCATTGTGCCGAGATATTTATATCATTACAATTGATTATCTGTTTCTTCCGGTGTTTTCGGTGTTTCAGATGTCACTGGTTGATTTTTAATTGTAGACGGGTATTTTGGGCTTTCGCCATATTTATTTGCCGGCTTACTGTCAAAGCATAGGAATACTATCATAACAATTGTTAGGCCTAAATAAACAAAATAAAGAAGTACTAACAAAATATTAAGACCCATCGGCATTAATGTAAAATCACTGTCATAATAACTATCGATAATCTGTAATACTATATAAAATATAATACTGAATACTGTCATAATCATTGGAAATAACATTGTTCTTGATATATCGTGAAATCTTCGAACGCACAACGCTAAATTTGGAATAAACGTTGCCAAACTATAGACAAAAGTATACACAGATGTAAGGATAATCATCAATATACTCATAACTATTAATGTTTCGTTATCTGCCGCTATAGAAATAAAGACTAGAAATAGGTTTATTATTAGCACACACACAGCTGGAACCATAAGTATCAAATGCCATAGTGCCATATACCAATATTCACTACGTCTTGATCTCCCCTTAAAATTTACATAATTTTTCCAAAATAATACGAATGATTTCATAAAACCTACTTGAGGTAATTGTTCCATTGTAATCTCCCTTTCGTTAATCATATTTATATTTTTAATTATTGTTACCGTTATAATTTACAAGATTCATTATCAAGCCACTTCATTTCAATCGTCA
>NZ_JACYHC010000097.1:0-555 GCF_017152085.1 Staphylococcus sp. EG-SA-2 | reverse complement strand
TTGCTTCTTCAGCAAAAGCCATTGTAAATGTTTCTAATGATTTGTAATATTCATCAAAATCATCTACCCACTCATCAATAAATGCTTTATCGTGTAAATCATGATCAATAATATACTTAGTCACTGCACTTAACCACGCTAAATCCGTACCTGGTTTAGGTTGATAAAAACGATCCGCACGTTCTGCCATTTCATGTTTTCTAATATCAAATACATGTATTTTTTGTCCAAATAATTTTTGAGCACGTTTCATGCGTGATGCGATAACTGGATGAGCTTCGGCTGTATTGGTACCTATCAATACAGACATTGCCGCTTTTTCTAAATCTTCAATACTACCTGAGTCACCGCCGTGTCCAACCGTTCTAAATAAGCCTTTTGTTGCAGGTGCTTGGCAATATCTTGAACAGTTATCAACGTTATTTGTGCCAATAACTTGTCTTGCTAATTTTTGCATTAAATACGATTCTTCATTCGTCGCTTTAGAAGAAGAAATGAATGATAGTGCATCTGGGCCATACTTTTCTTTAATAGATGTAAAATTATCTGCAATGA
>NZ_JACYHC010000096.1:0-555 GCF_017152085.1 Staphylococcus sp. EG-SA-2 | reverse complement strand
TTGCTTCTTCAGCAAAAGCCATTGTAAATGTTTCTAATGATTTGTAATATTCATCAAAATCATCTACCCACTCATCAATAAATGCTTTATCGTGTAAATCATGATCAATAATATACTTAGTCACTGCGCTTAACCACGCTAAATCCGTACCTGGTTTCGGTTGATAAAAACGATCCGCACGTTCAGCCATTTCATGTTTTCTAATATCAAACACATGTATTTTTTGTCCAAATAATTTTTGAGCACGTTTCATGCGTGATGCAATAACTGGGTGTGCTTCGGCTGTATTGGTACCTATCAATACAGACATTGCCGCTTTTTCTAGATCTTCAATACTACCTGAGTCACCGCCGTGTCCAACCGTTCTAAATAAGCCTTTTGTTGCAGGTGCTTGGCAATATCTTGAACAGTTATCAACGTTATTTGTTCCAATAACTTGTCTTGCTAATTTTTGCATTAAATACGATTCTTCATTCGTCGCTTTAGAAGAAGAAATGAATGATAGTGCATCTGGGCCATACTTTTCTTTAATAGATGTAAAATTATCTGCAATGA
>NZ_JACYHC010000095.1:0-555 GCF_017152085.1 Staphylococcus sp. EG-SA-2 | reverse complement strand
TAGAATTATATTAAAAGGAGAATTACCTTCGCCAAGTAATCCGCCGCAAGGTTGTCCTTTTCATACAAGATGTCCGATTGCAAAAGATAAATGTAAAGAAAATATACCACAATTAAAGGACATTGGTGATGAACATCAAGTTGCTTGTTTTTATGTAAATAAAGTAGGTGATTTAAATGGTTAAATTAATATTAAAGAGATTAGGTTTAATGATTCCGTTACTAATTTTAATTTCTATTGTTGTATTTTCATTAGCTATCATTCAACCAGGAGATCCATTTTCAGATTTACAAAACGGAAAAATAAAACAAGAAGCGATAAATGCACAAAGGGAAAAGTTAGGCCTCAACGACTCTATATCACATCAATACATTAGATGGGTCAATCATGTTATACATGGTGATTTAGGGGAGTCAATCAAATATAAAAGGCCGGTAATTGATGTTATTGAGGAAAGAATTCCAAATACAATATTACTCGGTGCTATGTCATTAATTATTACTTATATTATCTCATTTGCTTTAGGAATAACGTCAGGTAGATATTCTTACAGTT
>NZ_JACYHC010000094.1:0-555 GCF_017152085.1 Staphylococcus sp. EG-SA-2 | reverse complement strand
TTGTTTAAATGGCAGCAATCAAACCTATTACAACATATAAAGGTAAAATAGTCCCTCTCTTCAACGACAATATCGATACAGACCAAATCATTCCTAAGGTACACTTAAAGCGTATTTCAAAAAGTGGCTTTGGTCCATTTGCTTTTGATGAATGGCGGTACTTACCTGATGGTTCAGATAATCCTGATTTCAATCCTAACAAACCACAATATAAAGGGGCTTCTATTTTAATTACTGGAGATAATTTTGGATGTGGTTCAAGTCGTGAACATGCTGCTTGGGCTCTTAAGGACTATGGTTTTCATATTATTATTGCAGGAAGTTTCAGTGACATATTTTATATGAATTGCACTAAAAATGCGATGTTGCCTATCGTTTTAGAAAAAAGTGCTCGTGAACATCTTGCACAATATGAGGAAATTGAAATAGATTTACCAAATCAAACTGTGTCATCACCAGACAAGCGTTTCCATTTTGAAATTGATGAAACTTGGAAAAATAAACTTGTAAATGGCTTAGATGACATTGCAATCACCCTACAATATGAATCATTAA
>NZ_JACYHC010000093.1:0-555 GCF_017152085.1 Staphylococcus sp. EG-SA-2 | reverse complement strand
TTGTTTAAATGGCAGCAATCAAACCTATTACAACATATAAAGGTAAAATAGTCCCTCTCTTCAACGACAATATCGATACAGACCAAATCATTCCTAAGGTACACTTAAAGCGTATTTCAAAAAGTGGTTTCGGTCCATTTGCTTTTGATGAATGGCGGTACTTACCTGATGGTTCAGATAATCCAGATTTCAATCCTAACAAACCACAATATAAAGGGGCTTCTATTTTAATTACAGGAGATAATTTTGGATGCGGTTCAAGTCGTGAACATGCTGCTTGGGCTCTTAAGGACTATGGTTTTCATATTATTATTGCAGGAAGTTTCAGTGACATATTTTATATGAATTGTACAAAAAATGCAATGTTACCAATTGTTTTAGAAAAAAATGCACGTGAACATCTTGCTAAATATGTTGAAATTGAGGTCGATTTACCAAATCAAACTGTGTCATCACCAGACAAGCGTTTCCATTTTGAAATTGATGAAACTTGGAAAAATAAACTTGTAAATGGCTTAGATGACATTGCAATCACCCTACAATATGAATCATTAA
>NZ_JACYHC010000092.1:0-555 GCF_017152085.1 Staphylococcus sp. EG-SA-2 | reverse complement strand
AGTTAACTGCCGAAGAAAGATTGTTACATGCAATCTTTGGTGAAAAAGCACGTGAAGTTAGAGATACTTCATTACGTGTACCTCACGGCGCTGGCGGTATCGTTCTTGATGTAAAAGTATTCAATCGCGAAGAAGGCGACGATACATTATCACCTGGTGTAAACCAATTAGTACGTGTATACATCGTTCAAAAACGTAAAATTCATGTTGGTGATAAGATGTGTGGTCGACATGGTAACAAAGGTGTCATTTCTAAGATTGTTCCTGAAGAAGATATGCCTTACTTACCAGACGGACGTCCGATCGATATCATGTTAAACCCTCTTGGTGTACCATCTCGTATGAACATCGGACAAGTATTAGAGCTACACTTAGGTATGGCTGCTAAAAATCTTGGTATTCACGTTGCATCACCAGTATTTGACGGCGCAAACGATGACGATGTATGGTCAACAATTGAAGAAGCTGGTATGGCTCGTGATGGTAAAACTGTACTTTATGATGGACGTACAGGTGAACCATTCGATAACCGTATTTCAGTAGGTGTAATGTACA
>NZ_JACYHC010000091.1:0-555 GCF_017152085.1 Staphylococcus sp. EG-SA-2 | reverse complement strand
TAGAATTATATTAAAAGGAGAATTACCTTCGCCAAGTAATCCGCCGCAAGGTTGTCCTTTTCATACAAGATGTCCGATTGCAAAAGATAAATGTAAAGAAAATATACCACAATTAAAGGACATTGGTAACGAACATCAAGTTGCTTGTTTCTACGTAGATAAAGTAGGTGATTTAAATGCTTAAATTAATACTTAAAAGGTTAGGGTTAATGATCCCGTTACTAATTTTAATCTCAATAGTTGTATTTTCATTAGCAATCATACAACCAGGAGATCCATTTTCAGATTTACAAAACGGTAAAATAAAACAAGAAGCAATAAATGCACAAAGGGAAAAGTTAGGCCTCAACGACTCAATACCACATCAATATATTAGATGGGTCAATCATGTTATACATGGTGATTTAGGGGAGTCAATCAAATATAAGAGGCCGGTAATTGATGTTATTGAGGAAAGAATTCCAAATACAATATTACTCGGTGCTATGTCATTAATTATTACTTATATTATCTCATTTGCTTTAGGAATAACGTCAGGTAGATATTCTTACAGTT
>NZ_JACYHC010000090.1:0-556 GCF_017152085.1 Staphylococcus sp. EG-SA-2 | reverse complement strand
GATGCATTTGCTAAGTCTTCATTATATTTACCGAATTCTACTAACTTCACATTTGTTTTCAAGCCAACTTTTTCCCAGAAATCTTTTATCGCAGCAGTTCTTGGTTCAAAAGTAGGATTTGAACCTGAATAATGTTTAAAGTTAATCTCAAATTTATTACCTTTAGGATCTTCTCTAAATCCGTCACCATCTCTATCTTTATAACCTAACTTATCTAAGATTTTTTTAGCTTTTTCAGGATCATATTTGTAATCATTTAGGTCCTTAGGATTGGCTGCTATCCAATGCATAGATGGTACAAAACTATTGATTTCACTAGCGTAACCATTGAAAAACGCTTTAATCCATTTTTCTCTATCAATTGCATAAAGCATTGCTTTACGTAATTCTTTGTCTTCATATTTTGGTCTCACTTTACCAGTTTTATTAGCTTTTTTATCGTAATCATGAGATACGAATCCTATTAAACCGTAGTCTAAGCTTGGCGCAGATAATACCTTGAGACCAGCATTAGATGACTTAGCATCTTTTGCCATTGCACCGGTAGCATCATTCG
>NZ_JACYHC010000089.1:0-558 GCF_017152085.1 Staphylococcus sp. EG-SA-2 | reverse complement strand
TTGGTAATTCTTCTTTTTTAACTCCATACAAACCAACACGTTGCGAACCTGTCACTTTAACTAGTGGCACATGATATTTCTTAGCCACTTCTCCTAGACGAATCAGTTGGTCTGCATCTGTAACACCTCCACGCATTTGAGGTATAACAGAAAATGTACCATCATTTTGAATATTCGCATGGTAACGTTCGTTAGCAAATCTTGATTCTCTTTCATCTTCATGATCATGTGGATAAACCATGTTTAAATAATAGTTGATTGCTGGTCGACATTTTGGACATCCACCTTTATTTTTAAAGTTTAAAACATGTCGAACTTCTTTAGATGTTTTTAAACCTTTCGCTCTTATTTGCGTTACAATTTGATCGCGTGTCAAATCAGTACAACCACATATACCAGCAGGTTTTGCGGCAACAAAGTCATCTCCTAAGGTGTGCTGCAATATTTGAGCAATTTGCGGTTTACATTTACCACATGAATTCCCCGCTTTTGTTTTAGCCGTTACTTCTTCAACTGTTGTAAAGCCATTTTCCGTAATCGCATTTACTATAGTACCTT
>NZ_JACYHC010000088.1:0-558 GCF_017152085.1 Staphylococcus sp. EG-SA-2 | reverse complement strand
GTGAGAAAAGTTAAATCAGAACATAATATTACAATCATTTCTATTACGCATGATTTATCTGAGGCGATGGAAGCAGATCATGTTATCGTTATGAATAAAGGGACTGTCTATAAAGAAGGCACAGCGATTGAAATTTTCGACCATGCAGAAGAGTTAACAACAATAGGTCTAGATTTGCCATTCCCAATCAAAATAAATCAAATGCTGGGATACCAAACATCATTCTTAACTTATGAAGGGCTGGTGGATCAACTATGACTATACGCTTTGACAATGTAAGTTATACCTATCAAAAAGGGACACCATACCAGCATCAAGCTATTCATGATGTTAATACAGAATTTGAACAAGGTAAATATTACGCCATCGTTGGACAAACGGGTAGTGGTAAATCAACATTGATACAAAATATTAATGCACTGTTAAAGCCAACTACTGGGACAGTTACAGTTGATGACATTACTATTACACATAAGACCAAAGATAAATATATTAGACCTGTAAGAAAAAGAATTGGAATGGTATTTCAATTTCCCGAATCTCAATTATTTGAGGACA
>NZ_JACYHC010000087.1:0-8429 GCF_017152085.1 Staphylococcus sp. EG-SA-2 | reverse complement strand
CATTGAAAAAGAGGTAACAATGTCAAAAGAAAACAGCAGTAAAATCATTCCTAATTTGGAATCATCTTACTGCTGTTTGTTGTTGATTTATATTCATGATTTTGTTATATAATCTACAATTTTGTGTCTTTTAAGTCTTCCGAAATTTCATCGACTTTAGTCTTTTTAGTATAAGGCGTTTTAATATTATATGCTGCTTTCATAATCATATGACTTGAAAGAGGACCTGTAATTAATACAAAGATAATCGCAACGATTAATTGCATATTTACAAAACCTTGAGTAGCAATAAAATATAAAAAAGTACCAAATAGTAATGACATTGCACCTAATGTTGATGCTTTTCCGGCAGCATGTGCACGTGAATATACATCTTCAAGTCTCAATAATCCTATAGCTGCTAGGGCGCTAATTAAAGCACCGATGATAACAAAGATAAGTGCAAGACTAATCAGTATGATTTTGATCATGTTCAATCACCTTACCTTTGTCCATAAATTTAGAGAATACTGCAGTACCTAAAAAGGCTAATATACCAATCATCATAATAACGACAATCATGTATTTAATATTTAATAAAATACTGAATAATGCTATAACTGCCATTAATTGAAGACCAATCGCATCTAATGCGACAACACGATCGGCAAGTGATGGGCCTAGCACAACGCGAATGAGCATAGCTAACATAGAAATGACAACTATGATTAATGCAATAACGATAATAACATTATGATTCATTATATTTCGCCCACCTCTCTTACAATTTTCTCTAATGATGTTTTAATACTTTCTACTTCTTGCTCTTTAGTTGAAAAATCTATGGCATGAATATAAATTTTTGTACGATCATCACTTACACCAAGCACTACAGTACCAGGTGTTAATGTAATTAAATTAGACAGCAAGACAATTTGCCAATCTTTTTTTAAATCTGTGTGATAAACAAAGAATCCTGGTTCATTTTTAATCGAAGGTTTAATAATAATTTTCAAAACATCAAAATTAGCTTTAATCAGTTCGATTAAGAAAATAATAACTAATTTAATAATACGATATAGCGTGATGACATAAAATCTACCTGGTAACACTCTGTGTAAGAGGTAAACAAGAACTAGGCCAAAGATGAAACCTAACACAAAGTTATTTGTTGTGTAACTATTTGTTACAAACAACCAAAACACTGCGATAATAAAGTTTAATACTAATTGTACAGCCATGTTATTTACCTCCTAATACAGCTTTAACGTAGGTTGATGGATTGTAGAATGTTTCTGCACCAGCTTTTACCATTGGATATAAGTAATCTGCTGACAATCCATATAAAACAGTTATCACAACTGCAACGATTGCAATCGTAGTTAAATATTTGACGTCGACTTTGTTATTAAGATCATATCCTTTTGGTTGACCGAAAAAGCCTTGTAGGAATATGCGAATGACAGAATATAATACAACTAAACTTGATAATAAGACGATGACACCACTTAAATAAAATCCTCTTTCAAATGTTGATTGGACAATGAAAAATTTTCCATAAAAGCCACTGAGTGGGGGAATGCCAGCTAAACTTAATGCTGCGATAAAGAATGACCAACCAAGTACAGGATATCGTTTAATTAAGCCACCAAATTGTCTTAAATCAGCAGTGCCTGTAATTTTAATCATAATTCCGATAAGCAAGAATAATGCAAGTTTTACTAACATGTCGTGCAATGTATAGTAAATAGCCCCAATCATACCTGACTCTGTCATCATTGCAACGCCGACTAAGATCACACCTACAGCAATCATGACATTGTATAGGATGATTTTTTTAATGTTGGCATATGCAACAGCACCGACACAACCAAAGATGATCGTTAATAGTGCTAAGAATAAAATGACATAATGTGAAAAGCTTACATTATCACTAAAGAATAGGCTTAATGTTCTAGCGATTGCATAAACACCAACTTTTGTTAACAAAGCACCAAAGAATGCAATGATTGGAATTGGTGGTGCATAGTATGCACTAGGTAACCAAACAAACATTGGGAATACGCCAGCTTTTGTAGCAAAAACAAAGATAAATAGTATGAAAACGATATTGACTAAGCCACTGTCATGCGCTGAAAGGTTAGCTAATTTATTGCTTATATCTGCTAGATTCAATGTTCCTACTACTGAATATAAAATCGCTACACCCATTACGAAGAAGGATGACGATACAACGTTAACAAGAACATATTTGATTGTTTCTTGTAGTTGAATTTTTGTAGAACCAATTACTAATAAGAAATAAGATGACATTAAAAATACTTCGAAAAATACGAATAGGTTGAAAATGTCACCAGTTGTGAATGCACCAATGATACCTATTAACATAAATAGTACTGAAAAATAATAATAATATCTTTCACGTTCAATACCAATTGTTTGGTATGAATATAAAATCACAATAGCTGTAATAATAATACTAGTAATTATTAGTAGGGCACTGAATATGTCTAATACAAAGACAATACTGTATGGTGCTTTCCATGAACCTAGCTCTACGCGTATTGGTCCATGTTTAACAACATTTGCTAAATTGATAATTGCCGCGACCAAGGTTAATAATGTACCGCCTAGTGCGACATAACGCTTTATAATAGGACGCTTTCCAATAAAGACAAGTAATATGGCTGTAATTACTGGAATAACTAGCGTTAACACAAGCATATTACTTTCAATCATCTTCTGGAACTCCTTTCATACTCTCAACGTTATCTGTGCCTAATTCTTTATATGTTCTAAATGCTAATACTAAGAAAAAGGCTGTTGTCGCAAAGGCGATAACGATTGCTGTTAAAATAAGTGCTTGCGGGATAGGATCAACATAGCTTTTTACGTTCGCTTCATAAATTGGAACAGTACCATGTTTAAGTCCGCCCATAGTTATTAAAAATAAGTTTGCTGCATGTGTTAATAGTGTAGTTCCCATAACAATTCGTATCAGACTTTTAGACAAAACGAGATAGACACTAATTGCTGTGAGAATACCACTAACAAAAATCATAATAATTTCCACTATTCGTTCTCTCCAATCGAAATAATAATTGTCATGACAGTACCAACTACTGCACATAAAACACCGAAATCAAAGAATACTGCTGTTGTCATATGAACAGGTTCTAATATAAATAACGGTATATCAAATGTGACATGCGTAAAGAAATTTTTGCCTAAAAACCAACTTGCGATAGGCGTCGCAATACAAAAAACTAATCCGATACCTATCAAGATTTTAAAATCTAATGGGAAAATTTTACGCATTGTTTCTATATCAAATGCAATCGTAATGATAACAAGTGAACTTGCGAATAATAATCCGCCGACGAAACCGCCACCAGGTGTATAATGTCCTGCTAAGAAAAGTGAAAAACCAAAGACCATTACCATGAAAAAGATAATAACTGCAGCAAATTGCAAAATTAGATCATTTTGTTGTCTATTCATGATTTTTCACCTCGTTACCTTGCGTTTGACGCTTTTTACGTAATTTAATCATTGTATATACAGCTAATCCTGCGATACCAAGCACAGATGACTCGAATAAAGTATCCATACCACGGAAATCAACAAGTATGACGTTTACCATGTTTTTACCGTGAGCTAAATCATAAACGTGCTCTTGATAAAACTTAGATATCGATTCAAAATGTCTATTTCCGTATGCAATTAAACCGATAATAATGACGGACAAACCAACACCACCAGCAATTAAAGCATTAGTAAGCTGGAATGAGCGCTTTTCATTATAACGATTTAAATTTGGTAAGTGGTAGAAGCATAATAAGAACAATGCTGTTGAAATAGATTCAACGATAAACTGTGTCAATGCTAAGTCGGGTGCTTTAAAGAATATAAACAATACAGACACAGCATATCCAACTGCACTTAACATAATAATGCTAAATAATCTTGATTTAGCGAAAAGAATTAAAAAGGCAGCACTTAATAATAAAATTACGATACAAACTTCGAAAATTCTAATCGGACTAACGTCTTTAAAATTAATGTTGAAAGGCACTGAGAATATAGTGACAAATGTTAATAAAATTAATGCACCAAAAATGATAACTAAATTATTACGTGAATAATCGGTAACATAGCTATTCGTCATCTTTTCAGAGTAGTTTGGAATAACATTTGCACTTCTGTTGTACCAATAATTGAATGTTAGTTTACCAGGTTGTCGTTGCAACAATTTCACCCAATAACTAAATGTCACAATTAGTAAGATACCTAAAATATAAATCACTAATGTTGATAAAAAGGCAGGCGTTAATCCATGGAACATATGGAATTCAACATCATCAATTACCGTATGATTAATCGAAGATGTAGCTGGTTCAATAATCGAATTAGTTAAAATGCCAGGGAATAAACCCAATACAATTACTAATGTAGCTAAAATAGCTGGTGATAAAAGCATTAATATTGATACTTCGTGTGCTTTTTTAGGTAATTGTTCAGGTTTATATTGTCCGAAAAATATATGCATTATAAATTTAATTGAATATACAAATGTGAAGACACTGCCCACTATACCAATGATTGGGAATAGGTAGCCTAATGTATCAACACTGAATAAATTTGCTTGGCTTGCTGTAAATGTTGTTTCTAAAAATGATTCTTTTGATAAGAAACCATTGAACGGTGGTACACCAGCCATACTTAATGCTGTAATAACAGTGATTGTAAATGAAATAGGCATAATTGTTAGTAAGCCACCTAATTTCTTAACATCACGTGTACCAGTAGAATGATCCACTGCACCTGTAATCATAAATAGGGCACCTTTAAATGTTGCATGGTTGATTAAATGGAATATTGCAGCCGTAAATGCAGCAGCATATATTTTGCTATCATCGCCTTGATAGTGATAACTAATGGCACCGATTCCAAGCATCGCCATAATCATACCTAATTGGGATACTGTTGAAAATGCCAGTATACCTTTCAAGTCTTGTTGTTTTGTTGCGTTTAGCGAAGCCCAGAATAACGTAATTAAACCAACGAGTGTGACAGTCCATACCCAACCTTGCGATGCTGCGAAGATTGGTGTCATTCGAGCGATTAAATATAACCCTGCTTTAACCATTGTTGCTGAATGAAGATAAGCACTGACTGGTGTAGGTGCTTCCATTGCATCTGGTAGCCAAATATAAAATGGAAACTGAGCAGATTTTGTAAAAGCACCAATCATGATTAAAATCATCGCAAAAATGAAGAATGGGCTATTTTGAATTTCAGAAGCATGTTGAATCATGTACTGAATGCTAAATGATTGTGTTGGTATAGCGAGTAAGATGATACCACCTAATAATGATAGACCACCAAATACTGTGATTATGAGCGATTTTTGAGCACCATATATAGATGCTTGTCGTTCGCGCCAGAATGAAATAAGTAAAAAACTAGAAAATGACGTTAGCTCCCAGAATAAATATAGAATAATAACATTATCTGAAAGTACGACACCTAACATTGCACCCATAAATAGTAATAAATAACAATAAAAATTCCCTAGTTGTTCTGACTTACTTAAGTAGCCGATTGAATATAATACTACTAAACTGCCGATTCCTGAAATAAGCAAACTAAAGAGTAAACCTAAGCCATCAAGATATAAATCAAAGTTCATACCAAAATGAGGCATCCAATTTAAGGTTTTCATTACAGTATTACCTGACATCGTCGTTTTAATTAATGTAAGCATATAAATAAATATGACGATAGGGACAGGTAATACGAACCATCCTAAATGTATACGTTTAAAAAATCTATACAGGATAGGAATAATGAGTGCGAATATTAACGGTAATATCACCGCAATATGTAACAAACTCACTATGTTGTCCTCCTTTAAAAAATATTTATGTTATTCATTATACATGAATGATATAGTTCTGAAAAACGTACACACTCCTTGTTGTGCTTTATTTTCAGAAGTATTTAAATAAGAAGAAACACGTCATTTTTTATTTAAAATTTTCTTTGTATTGAAGTGAATAATCTTCTTTTAAGCGTGCTAAACTAGCTAAAGACATTTCAGCATGTTTTGTTTGCTGAGCTTTAAGTTTAGTTTCTAAATCTGTAATTGCTTGTTGAAGTGAATCTTCATAGCGCAATACATCAACATTGAAGTCGCGTAATTGTGAACGTTTCGTATAGCGTTTTTCAAAATGGCTTAATGCTTTGCGTTCATGGAAAAATACACCTTCAGTTTCAGTAGGGTTATGTAAATCACCTTGTTTCGGGTGTTTGATAACTTGTTCAACTTTAACAAGGACATCGTCTCCATTTTCTTCAACAATCGTGACACCATAGCTACCTGTTTTGTGTGAAAATCGATATAGCTTCATGCTATTTTCCTCCCTTAAAAGTATGTTAATATATATGTATCATAACATGAATGGAGAATATAAATGGCTAACTATCCACAGTTAAACAAAGAAGTACAACAAGGTGAAATTAAAGTGGTTATGCACACAAATAAAGGTGACATGACATTCAAATTATTTCCAAATATTGCACCAAAAACAGTTGAAAATTTTGTGACACATGCAAAAAATGGTTATTATGATGGAATAACATTCCACCGTGTCATTAATGACTTCATGATTCAAGGTGGCGATCCAACAGCTACTGGTATGGGTGGCGAAAGTATTTATGGCGGTGCTTTTGAAGATGAATTTTCATTAAATGCATTTAACTTATATGGCGCATTATCAATGGCTAACTCAGGACCTAATACTAATGGTTCACAATTTTTCATTGTTCAAATGAAAGAAGTACCTCAAAATATGTTAAGTCAACTTGCAGATGGTGGCTGGCCTCAACCAATCGTTGATGCATATGGCGAAAAGGGTGGTACACCATGGTTAGATCAAAAACATACAGTATTCGGTCAAATCATTGATGGTGAAACTACTTTAGAAGATATTGCAAATACAAAAGTGGGACCACAAGACAAACCACTTCATGATGTTGTAATTGAATCTATTGATGTTGAAGAATAATAGCTAAACATAATTAACTACCAACATTTTAAACTCGGATAAAGCTAATTTATGAATGGATTAGTATATATTCCAACGAAACAAATAAACTAACATGATGAGCAATCTCAATATATTTATCAAGAAAGCACAGTTTTTAAATAGATGTGTATTCTAAAGATAATAGTTGAGGTTGCTTTTTATGTTTTTAAAGAGAATTGCTATTCAAATAGTTAATAAATTGAAAACAAAGTAGCTGGATATCATATTGATTTAGATAGGAGTTTGTTGCTAATTTTATTTGTAAATCCAAGTTTGTAGAATTCTTATTCATTTATAAAATAATATTCGTATGATTTGATGTTTTAATTAGTCCACCATTTCGATTTGTGCTATGATAATAGTGTTAAGTAAACGAAATAAGGGGTTATTAAGTTGAATAACTACAAAATTGGCCAACATATCAAGGTGCGTGTAACTGGTATTCAACCATACGGTGCGTTTGTTGAGACCCCTAATCATACTGAAGGACTGATTCATATATCAGAAATTATGGATGACTACGTTCATAATTTGAAGAAATTTCTATCAGAAGGCCAAATTGTTAAAGCTAAAATTTTGTCTATAGATGATGAAGGAAAGCTTAATCTATCATTAAAGGATAATGATTACTTCAAAAATTATGAGCGTAAGAAGGAAAAACAATCAGTATTAGATGAAATCAGAGAAACAGAAAAATATGGGTTTCAAACACTTAAAGAACGCTTACCAATCTGGATAAAACAGTCAAAGCGAGCAATTCGAAACGACTAAAGGAACAGATAAATCGTACCGAAAATCATACAAAGGGTCTGAAATGAAAGTTTCTTAGACTATAAAAGAGATTAGTATCTATTAAATTTTATTAGATACTAATCTCTTTTTGTCTACGATAACGTAATATGATTGATTCTATTTACACGTACAAATGGTTTAAGGTGACATATCCATTATCTTTGTTAGATAGAATCGTTGATTTGCAATATTGTATGTGGATTTGTTTTTTTTATTTATTTTAGAAATGAGAACTACAACTTAAAGTATTAAACGAATTGCAACTATATAAACAGATAATTGGAGAATGAAAAAATTACATGTTATAGTCAACTCAATAATTTTAAGGAGGAATTAAGTAATGAAAAGTAAATACGAACCATTGTTTGATAAAGTAGAATTACCAAATGGAGTAGAGTTGAGAAATCGATTTGTGTTAGCCCCTTTAACACATATTTCTTCAAATGATGATGGTACTATTTCAGATGTAGAACTTCCTTATATTGAAAAGCGTTCACAAGATGTTGGTATTACAATTAATGCTGCGAGTAATGTGAGTGATGTCGGAAAAGCATTTCCAGGACAGCC
>NZ_JACYHC010000086.1:0-558 GCF_017152085.1 Staphylococcus sp. EG-SA-2 | reverse complement strand
ATTGGCTACCAAAGTCTAAGACAAGGATTAACTCTTGTTCTTTTGCCATTTCCATATTTGTCGTTCTCCTTTATCTTAATTAGAATGAGTAGTTCGGTGATTCTTTCGTAATTTGAATATTATGTGGGTGACTTTCTGCTAAACCAGCAGGGCCCATACGTGTGAATTGTGCTTCTTCGCGTAATTCTCTTAAATCGTGTGAACCAGTATAACCCATACCAGCACGCACACCGCCCATTAATTGGTAAATTGTATCTTGTAACGCACCTTTATATGCCGTACGTCCTTCGATACCTTCAGGAACAAATTTCTTAGGCGCTTTGTCTTCTTGGAAGTAACGGTCGTTTGAACCTTTTTCCATCGCACCTAAAGAGCCCATACCGCGGTATACTTTATATTGTCTACCTTGGAAAATTTCTGTTGCGCCTGGGCTTTCTTCAGTACCTGCTAATAAGCTACCTAACATAACCGCATGTCCACCAGCAGCTAATGCTTTAATGATATCTCCTGAGAATTTAATACCACCATCAGCAATGATAGCTTTACCATGTTTGCGTG
>NZ_JACYHC010000085.1:0-558 GCF_017152085.1 Staphylococcus sp. EG-SA-2 | reverse complement strand
ATTGGCTACCAAAGTCTAAGACAAGGATTAACTCTTGTTCTTTTGCCATTTCCATATTTGTCGTTCTCCTTTATCTTAATTAGAATGAGTAGTTCGGTGATTCTTTCGTAATTTGAATATTATGTGGATGGCTTTCTGCTAAACCAGCAGGACCCATACGTGTAAATTGTGCTTCTTCGCGTAATTCTCTTAAATCGTGTGAACCAGTATAACCCATACCAGCACGCACACCGCCCATTAATTGGTAAATTGTATCTTGTAACGCACCTTTATAAGCCGTACGTCCTTCGATACCTTCAGGAACAAATTTCTTAGGCGCTTTGTCCTCTTGGAAGTAACGGTCGTTTGAACCTTTTTCCATCGCACCTAAAGAGCCCATACCACGGTATACTTTATATTGTCTACCTTGGAAAATTTCTGTAGCACCTGGACTTTCTTCAGTACCTGCTAATAAGCTACCTAACATAACCGCATGTCCACCAGCAGCTAATGCTTTAATGATATCTCCTGAGAATTTAATACCACCATCAGCAATGATAGCTTTACCATGTTTGCGTG
>NZ_JACYHC010000084.1:0-560 GCF_017152085.1 Staphylococcus sp. EG-SA-2 | reverse complement strand
CTTGAGCTTTCGCTTTTTCAACTTCAGCAGTTGTTGTTGCATCAGTAATACCTTGTTTAGCTTGATCTGTAATTTGTTTAATCATTGCTAATGCTTCAGTTTTTTCTTCAGCAGTTAACTGGTCACTATGATCAATTGATTCTTTCGTATCTTCTGCTTTAGCTTCAATAGCTTGGTTCGCTTTAGGTTTAACAGTAGCATCTACTTGAATAGTATCAATTGCTGCTTTACCTTGTGTTAATGCATCATCAACGTCACCATTATCCACACCATTATTAATGTTTTCTAATGCAGTTTGAACATTTTGGTCAACTTGCTTAATTGCTTGTTGCTTTTCATCTTGTGTTGCATTAGTGTCAGCTGAAATATTATTTTTCTTCTGATCTGCATAAGCATATAAATCTGTTGTAGCTGATTCTTTTTTACCTGTTGTAATTGTGTAATCGTTAATATTATCTAAGTCATTATGAATTTGAACTTCAATGTCATCTTTAGAAGTAGCTTGATTAACATTTTGATCCGCAGTTTGTTTTAATTCAGCAAGTTTTTGTTTCGCTTCA
>NZ_JACYHC010000083.1:0-560 GCF_017152085.1 Staphylococcus sp. EG-SA-2 | reverse complement strand
CTTGAGCTTTCGCTTTTTCAACTTCAGCAGTTGTTGTTGCATCAGTAATACCTTGTTTAGCTTGATCTGTAATTTGTTTAATCATTGCTAATGCTTCAGTTTTTTCTTCAGCAGTTAACTGGTCACTTTGATCAATAGATTCTTTCGTATCTTCTGCTTTAACTTCAATAGCTTGGTTCGCTTTAGGTTTAACAGTAGCATCTACTTGAATAGCATCAATTGCTGCTTTACCTTGTGTTAATGCATCATCAACGTCACCATTATCCACACCATTATTAATGCTTTCTAATGCAGTTTGAACATTTTGGTCAACTTGCTTAATTGCTTATTGCTTTTCATCTTGTGTTGCATTAGTGTCAGCTGAAATATTATTTTTCTTCTGATCTGCATAAGCATATAAATCTGTTGTAGCTGATTCTTTTTTACCTGTTGGAATTGTGTAATCGTTAATATTATCTAAGTCATTATGAATTTGAACTTCAATGTCATCTTTAGAAGTAGCTTGATTAACATTTTGATCCGCAGTTTGTTTTAATTCAGCAAGTTTTTGTTTCGCTTCA
>NZ_JACYHC010000082.1:0-560 GCF_017152085.1 Staphylococcus sp. EG-SA-2 | reverse complement strand
CATATGACATCATTAAGACAAAAACTTTCACAATGTCATGAGGACGCAAAAGATATTATTAAAACACATCCACGCATTGGTTATCAAATGTTGCAGTGGAAAGAGAAATAATTAAATAAAAAAGATCCTGCCATTAAACGAATGATTGGCAGTGATCTTTTTTATATTCAACTTATTATTTATCGCGCACTAGCGTCAGCAAAAAGCCCTATTATTTTTTTACAAGAACATGATACTGAAATTTCATAAAGTTTATTTATGTTCGATTATTCTTAATTTAAAAATAGTTCTTTAAATTATATACCCACCACATTTGGTGGAGAACCATATTTACACAGAATGATATAACCGCATACAGATCTCAATCCAATTAAATATTTAACCTTTAAAACGTTAGTACTTTGATATCTACAGAGAATCAATTATTGAAAACAAAAAAGAGCTCAAGACATTACATCTTTAAGCTCTTAATCTATAAATTATTTTTGATGGTCAGCAAATGTGCGACCTTTCATAGGTCTGCTTCCACCGCTGCTCTTCTCTTTACGGTCGAATTTTTT
>NZ_JACYHC010000081.1:0-561 GCF_017152085.1 Staphylococcus sp. EG-SA-2 | reverse complement strand
AGAGGAAACAACAATCAAATCACTTTTTTCCCATTACAAGAAAATGAGCATAGAAATCAAATACTTTTCAAAACAATTGTTCCAGCGAGAATAGATAAAACAGCTGAGGCGAAAGAGCAAGTTAATATAATTATCCAATCGATTCATTTCATTGGAACATTTACAGTTGAATTTTTTATAGATAGTAACAACCAATTGTATGTGAACGAGATAGCACCAAGGCCTCACAATTCCGGACATTATTCAATTGAAGCATGTGATTATTCACAATTTGATACTCATATTTTAGCAGTTACCGGACAATCATTACCAAATTCAATTGAATTATTAAAGCCAGCAGTCATGATGAACTTACTAGGTAAAGATTTAGATTTATTGGAAAATGAATTTAATGAACATCCAGAGTGGCACTTACATATTTATGGTAAGTCTGAGCGTAAAGATAGCAGAAAAATGGGGCATATGACTGTACTAACGAATGATGTAAACCAAACTGAACAAGATATGTACGCTAAATTTGAGGGGAGTAATTAAAGCATGACATTATTATATGAAGGAAAA
>NZ_JACYHC010000080.1:0-561 GCF_017152085.1 Staphylococcus sp. EG-SA-2 | reverse complement strand
CAATCGCATTCTTAATGGGGATTCCATGGAGCGAAGCTGTTCCAGCTGGCTCTTTAATGGCGACTAAATTAATTACAAATGAGTTTGTAGCAATGCTTGATTTTAAAAATGTCCTGGGTGATGTATCTGCTCGAACACAAGGTATCATTTCAGTTTACTTAGTAAGCTTCGCTAATTTTGGTACGGTTGGTATCATCGTAGGTTCAATTAAAGGCATTAGTGATAAACAAGGAGAAAAAGTTTCATCCTTTGCAATGAGGCTGTTACTTGGTTCAACTCTAGCTTCAATCATTTCAGGATCAATCATTGGCTTAGTATTGTAAATTAATCGAAGTATCTAAATTAAATTCATGGCAAAGCTAAACCCCATCACCAAGTTGGCGCAACAGCGCATCATAACTTGGTGATGGGATTTTATCATAACAATCTACTTATTCGTAGCCGTTTTTGAAATGTATGTTGATGGTTTATCTTTTTCAAAAATTGTTAATCCCGTTATATCTTTTTTATGTTTTGAAGGGACAATGAAGCTAAGTATATAAGCAAAGACAAAAGCAACTG
>NZ_JACYHC010000079.1:0-561 GCF_017152085.1 Staphylococcus sp. EG-SA-2 | reverse complement strand
TTTCATACATTGCCATATTGACTGCAGTAGGCGCTAAGCTTAAACCAATTACCATGATGACTGGTCCAACAACAACTGGTGGTAATAATTTCATTAACCATGCTGTCCCACTTAATTTGATTAGAATTCCGATGATGACGTACATAACACCACTCATGAATAATGCTACAAGCATGTCTCCTAAGCTATGCGTACTTAATCCCGTGATAATTGGTGTGATAAATGCAAAGCTAGATCCCAAGTATGCTGGTATTTGCGCCTTCGTTATTAAGATATAAAGTAATGTACCGATTCCCGAAGCTAGTAACGCTGCGGATATTGGTAGTCCTGTTAAGAATGGTACTAGTACTGTTGCGCCAAACATCGCAAATAAATGTTGTAAGCTTAAAAATGCCCATTGCGCTGGTTGTGGTTTTTCATTTACATCTAGTACTGGTTTTACTGTTCGTTCAAACATTTCATCATTTTGCATAATATTCATTTCCTCCGATAATAAAAAAATCTCTTTACATCAGTATATGTAAAGAGACAAAAAGTGTGACAAGTTGCTACAAGTCATTT
>NZ_JACYHC010000078.1:0-562 GCF_017152085.1 Staphylococcus sp. EG-SA-2 | reverse complement strand
TTACTTTAATAACTTGTTTACCAAAGTTATCGCCAGTAAATAAATTTTTAAATGCATGTGGCGCATTTTCAAAACCATCTTCAATGGTTACTTGTGACTGAATTTTACCTTCTTGAACCCATGTTGCAAGCTGTTCACTAGCTTCTTTAAAAGCATTAGCGAATTCACTTACCAAGAAGCCTCTCATCATTACTTGCTTCTTAATAAGCGTACCTTGAATACGTGGTCCGATATCTGCTTCAGGATGATTATATGACGAAATTGCGCCACATACTGGTACACGTGCAAAACGATTTAAATGCTTAAATACTTCATCGCCAACTGTTCCACCAACATTTTCAAAATAAACATCAATACCATCTGGTACTGCTTGTGCTAACGCTTCTGCAAAATCCTCTTTCTTATAATCAATACCAGCGTCAAAGCCCAGTGTCCCTGTTAAATAATTTACTTTTTTGTCGCCACCCGCAATACCTACTACACGGCAACCTTTAATCTTAGCAATTTGACCTACAACTGAACCTACAGCACCAGATGCAGCTGAAACCACAACAGTATCACC
>NZ_JACYHC010000077.1:0-562 GCF_017152085.1 Staphylococcus sp. EG-SA-2 | reverse complement strand
TTACTTTAATAACTTGTTTACCAAAGTTATCGCCAGTAAATAAATTTTTAAATGCATGTGGCGCATTTTCAAAACCATCTTCAATGGTTACTTGTGACTGAATTTTACCTTCTTGAACCCATGTTGCGAGCTGTTCACTAGCTTCTTTAAAAGCATTAGCGAATTCACTTACTAAGAAGCCTCTCATCATTACTTGCTTCTTAATAAGCGTACCTTGAATACGTGGTCCGATATCTGCTTCAGGATGATTATATGACGAAATTGCGCCGCATACTGGTACACGTGCAAAACGATTTAAATGCTTAAATACTTCATCGCCAACTGTACCACCAACATTTTCAAAATAAACATCAATACCATCTGGTACTGCTTGTGCTAACGCTTCTGCAAAATCCTCTTTCTTATAATCAATACCAGCGTCAAAGCCCAGTGTCTCTGTTAAATAATTTACTTTTTTGTCGCCACCCGCAATACCTACTACACGGCAACCTTTAATCTTAGCAATTTGACCTACAACTGAACCTACAGCACCAGATGCAGCTGAAACCACAACAGTATCACC
>NZ_JACYHC010000076.1:0-8430 GCF_017152085.1 Staphylococcus sp. EG-SA-2 | reverse complement strand
CCCGTTTTAGGCCATATCACTTCAATTAGTGGATATGCAAACAATCCAATATTCATAGCACCAGTCATCATACCTACTGATCCACGCATGTGATTATCATATTTTCTAAAAAACCAGACAGCAATCATTTTCGCCACAATACCATATATAATCATTAAAATTGGTAAAATGGAGAATGACAATTTTAATTCTGCACTGTTTAAATTCACAATAACTAAAGATGGGAGTGTGACATTAAGAACTAATGTAGCAATGACTTGACTATCTGTTGCCTTTATAAAATTAATGCGCTTCAAAAAGTAACCAAGCGCAATTAATAAAATAATCATAGTAAATTGTTCTGTCACTGTTATCCCTTCTTTCAATAATCTTCATAATTTATAACTTTAACATACTCCACAGATATTTTAGAAGTCTACTGTTTCATGCTATAATCTACATTAAATGCACTTAATTATATTTCAAAGGAGTGTTATAGTATGTCTTTAGAAAACCAACTAGCCGAACTTAAATATGATTATGTTCGTCTTCAAGGTGACTTAGAAAAACGGGAATCTTTGAATTTAGATACTTCCGCACTTGTTCGTCAACTTAAAGATATTGAAAATGAAATTAGAAACGTTCGCGCTCAAATGCAAGATTAATAATCTATCATTCAAGCAATAAATGCTTTTCGTTACATAAATTTGACTAGCATTGCTCTGAATACGTTATATTGATGAATTGCTTTATTTTTCGCTCAATTACATCTAGAATCACAAGATGTTGTCGTGTTATGATTTAGTGTTTCATTAACAACATACACGCATATCTATCCCAACACTGCTATTTATGTTTTCTATGCTGCTGTACTACATGAACCCTTTGAAACGGAGAGGAAGTTATCATATGCAATTTTATCTGATTTTACTAGCAATACTTTATCTAATTGTTAGTTTTATTAGTATTTTTAAAATGGAAGTTGTATTTACTCGCATTTTGAGAATTATTATGGGTGTGTTGTTATTGTTCGTCTTAGCATTAACGACGATGAGTTTTCCAAAAGAGAATTGGTGGGTATTTATCGTCTTACTACTCTTAGTCGGCAATGTCGAAGTGACAGGATTTAAAATGCTTAAAAAAGATCTAAAAGGTGTAAACATCTTGAATTTAATGTCATTATTTATCTTTGTCATATATTTCATCTTAACCATCGTATTATTCTAAGTAATAAACAAAACATGCAATAACATAATTGCAATTTTATTTTATTATCGTACATGTTGAATGCCAGCATTGTTTTATTAACACATCGATTAAATCGCACGTGAAATAAGATCTAAAATTTCAAATTTTAAAAAGCCATAAAAGTAGTCAATATCATGACCGCTTTTATGGCTTTTATATTATCTATCGTTTAGTGAATCGTTTTTTCAAAGTAAAGAGAATTTCATATATTACTGGTACAACTACAAGTGTTAATAAAGTTGATGAAATTAAACCACCAATAACTGTAGCGGCTAATCCTTTCGAAATAAGAATCGAGCTATCTTGACCAAATAACAAAGGAACTAATGCACCGATTGTTGCAATTGCCGTCATTAATATCGGTCTAATTCTAGTACCGCCTGCTTCGATTAATGCTTCTTTCATCTCCATGCCCTGCTGCTCATTATTAATGACACGGTCTATTAACACAATGGCATTTGTTACTACGATTCCAATTAACATTAGCATACCAATTAAACTTGGTACTGATATTGTTTCTCCTGTGATTAATAGTGCAATAATTACACCGATAACTGTAAATGGTAAAGAGAATAAAATTGTAAATGGCGCTAAGCCACCTTTAAATGTAATAACTAGGATTAAATATACGATAATGATTGCAGCTAACATTGCAAAGGCTAATTGTGTCATTGCATTGTTAATATCATCTGATGCACCACCGATATTAACCTTTACATTATTCGGTTTGTCCAAATTATTTATTTTAGACATCACTTGTCGTGTTGTGCCACCCACATCTTTATTTGTTACTTTAGCAGATACCGTCGTTGCATAATCACCTTGTTCTTGCGTCAATTTACTTGGTGTCGTTGTTTTAACTAACGTAGCGATATCTCCCAATTTAATCGTACCACCAGTCGGCTTTTTCAAAGTTATATTATTCAACTTATCTTCTGACCAGTCTGTTTGCTTATTTTGTTTGACTTTAACATCAACAGTTTTACCATTTTCTTTAACAGTCGTAACTGTTTTTTCTGGTAAGTTTTCATTCAAGTGCATTGCAAGTTGACTTGCAGAAATACCATTTTCTGCCGCTTTATTTTGATCAACTTTAATTTCATACTGATCATATGTTTGCGATAAATCAGATTTGACATTGGCTAGTCCTTTAACCTGTTTCATTTTCTGTTCAATATCTTTTACAGTTGATTTTATGGCATCCATTGATGGGCCTTTCACAGTAACCTCTACAGATTTATTACCTGCACCTGTTCCTAAATCTTGATTTTTCCACTCTCCAGGATGTTTAAAGCCATCTACATGTTTAATAACCTTATCCGCTTCTACATCAAAATTAGGCGTGTCATTATCATATTCAACCATGATTGCCATACTATTTGTACTACCCGTTGGATCTACTGGACTACTACCACCAACTGAGTATTGAATTGTTTTTACATGCTTTTTCTGTTTTAAATATTTTTCAACATCTTTCGCATGATTCAACACTGCTTGCTCCGTTTCACCAGGCTTCGGTGTATAAGTAATAGCTAAAAATTTATCGTCACCTGCTGAAATAAAGCTAGTGCCTAGTCTCGGTCCTCCAAATACAATAGTTGCAACCAAAATTAATGTACTTAATATAATTACAATCCACTTATGATTTAGTGACCAATGCAATACTTTTTTATAAGTTGTACTAACAACACCTAATCCTTCTTGATGTTGTTTATTACGACGTTTAACGCCTTTTTTAAATAGTGTTGCTGCCAAAGCTGGAACGAGTGTAATTGACACTAATAACGATGCTAATAAACTAAATGCAATAGCCAATGCAAAAGGTCTAAACATTTCGCCTACTGAACCTGATACAAACACAAGTGGTAAGAAGACGATAATAGTAACTAGTGTCGATGACATTATTGGTTTAAATACTTCAGTTGTCGCACTGATAATTAAATTTTCACCTTTTAGTTGTTCTTCTGAATCTGTTAAGCGTCGATAAATATTTTCAACAACTACAATCGAATCGTCTATCACACGTCCAATCGCTACTGTTAATGCACCTAACGTTAGTATATTCAATGAAACATCACTCAATTTCAGAGCAATAAGCGCCATAAGAAGTGATAACGGAATGGATATAATAGAAATTGCCGTCGTACGAATGTTTCTTAAAAACAGCAAAATAACTATAATTGCCACGATTGTACCTAATGATGCTTTTTCAACCATCGTATAAAGTGATTTCTCAACAGGCTTTGCAGTATCCATTGTTTTTGTGACATTAAAATCTTTATTTTCATCAACGAATGTATCAATTTTACGTTGTACATCTTTGGCTACTTGAACTGTATTGGCATCTTGAGCTTTAGTTATTTGTAGATTAACCGCATCCTTTCCATTCGTTTTAGAAATAGAAGTACGCACATCACCAACTGTAATATCAGCTAAATCTCCTAGTTTCGCTGTCGGCATACCACTTATATTATTTGGTGCTGACGCTTTTGAATTTTGCTGCGGTGATGCCTGATTAACGTCTGACATGGCTGAATTTTGTTTATTATCACTTTGGGATTGAGATTGCCCTTGCCCTCCTGCCAACGTTAATGGAATATTTATGTTTTTAAAAGCATCAACAGATTGATATTGACCATCAACAACAATTGATTTATCTTTATCACCAAATTGGAACAATCCAAGTGGTGTTGTTCTTGTTGCTGTTTTTAGATAGTTTTCTACATCATCAGCAGTCAACCCATATTTTTCAAGTTCATTTTGCTTAAATTTAAGGGTGATTTCACGGTTCGTCTGCCCATTTAATTGCGCATTTTGCACACCATCTACCGTTTGTAATTTTGGTATTAATTGTTCATTCAGTACTTTCGTTACTTTTTTCAAGTCATTCTCTTTATTTGAAAATGAATATGCTAAAACCGGAAAAGCGTCCATCGAATTACGTCTTAATTCTGGTTGACCAACTTCATCTTTAAATTTAATTTTATCGATTTCTTTTTTAAGCTGTTCTTCTGCTTTATCCATATCTGTATTATTTTCATATTCAACTGTTACAATTGAAGCATTTTGTATGGATTGCGTTTTAACATTTTTCACATATGCCAACGATCTTACTTGATTGTCAATTTTACTACTTATTTCATCTTGGGTACTTTGTGGCGTTGCACCCGGCATTGTTGTTGTAACTGAAATAACTGGATTTTGTACATTTGGTAGTAATTCTAATTTCAATTTAGCACTCGCGTATACACCGCCCAAGACAACTAAAACAACCATTAAAAAGATAGCAAACTTATTCCCCAAAGAAAATTGTAATAGCTTTTTTATCACAGTACTTCCCCCTCTTTCACTATATTCAAAAATATTTTACTCAACCATTCTATATTGTGTAAAAAAATCTGAACGCAAATGACAGTCTTATGAGCGTTCAGATTTCAGTCGTTAATCTATTTTCGTTTTAATTTACGAGATATTTTAATTTTAGCTTTTGTTAAACGCGGTTTAACTTGCTCAATTAATTGGTACAATGGCTGATTCAATATATAATCAAATTCACCAATCTTTTCACTTAAGTATGTTCCCCACACTTTTTTAAATGCCCATAAGCCATAATGTTCAGAGTCTTTATCTGGATCATTATCTGTACCACCGAAATCGTAAGTTGTTGCACCATGTTCACGTGCATACTTCATCATCGTATACTGCATATGGTGATTTGGTAAAAAATCTCTAAATTCATTAGAAGACGCACCATATAAGTAATATGATTTTGAGCCAGCAAACATTAATAGTGCACCAGAAAGATAAATACCTTCAGGATGTTCCTTTTCTAAAGCTTCTAGGTCTCGTTTTAAATCTTCATTTTTAGCAATTTTATTTTGCGCATCATTAATCATATTTTGCGCTTTTTTAGCTTGCTTTTCAGATGTTTCCATCTTCTGCTGCCATTTAGCTATTTCGGCATGAAGTTCATTCAATTCTTGATTTACTTTCGCTATATTTTCTTTTGGGTCCAACTTTACTAAAAATAGTTCAGCATCTCCATCTTCATGCAACGCATCATAAATATTTTCAAAGTAACTAATATCACGCGTTAAGAAGCCATCGCGTTCCCCAGTGATTTTCATTAATTCAGCAAATGTTTTTAAACCTTCTCTATCAGATCGTTCTACTGTCGTACCTCGCTTTAAAGCCAAGCGCACTTTTGAACGATTTCGGCGTTCAAAACTATTTAATAACTCATCATCATTTTTATCAATTGGTGTAATCATAGTCATACGTGGTTGGATGTAGTCTTTTGATAAACCTTCTTTAAATCCTTTATGTTTAAAACCAAGCGCTTTCAAATTTTGCAAAGCATCTGTACCTTTATCAACTTCAACATCAGGATCGATTTTAATTGCATACGCTTTCTCAGCTTTAGCAATTTCTTTTGCACTGTCTAACAATGCATTTAACGCTTCTTTATTACTATAATCAACAACAAAACCACGTGAAATATAACATAGCGTATACGGTAATTTAGGTACTTTTTTAAAAAGTAATTGCGCAACACCCTGAACTTCACCGTCACGACCTACAGCGATTCTTCGCGCGTACCATCCAGTTAATTTCTTTGTTTCTGCCCATTTCGTTAATTGTAATAAATCTCCATTTGGGTGAGATTTAACAAATGCGTCATGTTCCTGATTAGTGATATGCATCTTTTCCATGATTTATGATATCTCCTTCTATTTAACAATACCTTTAATTATACAGTTTGTATCTTATAGTGTCGATTCAGAGCTTGTGTAAGATTTGAACTCTTATTTTTGAAATGTCCATGCTCCAATTAATAGTTTAGCAAGTTCAAATTTACCCATTTTAATTGTGAATCATTTTATATCTATGTTTCGTGTTAAATTTAATGTTATCGTACAATTAATACTTTTCAACTAGTTACCTATACTTCAATATACTTTCATCATCTAACACGATATTCATTTCTAAAATGAACCAACTTGACTTCAATGAATAAATTTTTCCTCAAGCAACCACATTAATGTTCATATACAATTACCCCTGTTATAATGTCAATAATCTAACAATGAGGTGTTTGATATGAGAACAATTATTTTAAGTCTATTTATAATTATGAACATCGTTGCAATCATTATGACATTGAGTCAACCTCTCACCGTGAATTACTTTAGTTTACGGGTTATACTTATCTTTTTCACATTTATATTATCAATCTTTTTCATTTTAATTAAGTCATCCCGATTAAATAATATATTAACGATTCTTTCCATTGTGCTTGTCATTATTCATATGGGCATTCTCGCTCATAGCACTTACGTATATTTATACTAATGGTTCAAAGCGATAAATAGCACCTCTGATAAAAATTGAATATGGTGAAGTTGCTTGTGCGTCTTTTATGATAACCGAATGATATTTTGAAACTTTACCATCTTCAATTCTAAAATAAATATCATCATTTTTTAAAATCAAATCTGTGTAATGGTCATTCTCTTCTACAATGTCCATATCAAACCATTTCAACCAATTCGATACTGTTTGTGATCGGTTTTTACTTTTCACAATAACAGTTTCAATTGAAAATTGTTTTTGAAAATATTTTTGCAATTTTTTAGTACGCATGGAATCACTTTCTTCCCATTGAATAAAAAATGGTGGCTTAATTTCATCATCATCCTGATTCATTATATAAAGCAATTGCCACTTTACCTTACCATCTTTATGTGTATCTCTTTCCATTTGAATCGGCCCTACTACTTCAACCTGCTCACTTTGTAGTTTATTTTTAACTGCCTCTATATCATTTGTACGCAAACAAATATTTTTAAAGCCTTGCTCATACTTCTCTTGAACAATTTGAGTAGCAAAAGCGACTCCACCTTCTATCGTTTTTGCCATCTTTTTCAACTTTTCATTATTTTCTACATCCAGTAGCTCAATATAATTTTCATTGATATAACCTAATTTATTGAATGTTCCATATTTATGATGATACCCACCTGAATGTAATTTTATAACATCTCCTGGAAAACTAAACCGATCTAACTGATCTATATAATGAATGATGTGATCAAATTTCAATATCATTAGTATCCCCCTATTTACATGTAATTACGCTTATTTTAACAAAGTATAATTATTTTTGCTCTTAATAATTATATATTGATTTCTAATTGCTCCCGTTTTATAATTACTATTGTTGTAAAAAGGTTAGCTAAGCTAACTATTTTGTCTTAGGAGATGTCACTATGCTATCACAAGAATTTTTCAATAGTTTTATAACAATATATCGCCCCTATTTAAAATTAGCAGAGCCGATTTTGGAAAAACACAATATATATTATGGTCAATGGTTAATCTTACGCGATATCGCTAAACATCAGCCCACTACTCTCATTGAAATTTCACATAGACGTGCAATTGAAAAGCCTACTGCAAGAAAAACTTTAAAAGCTCTAATAGAAAATGACCTTATAACAGTAGAAAACAGTTTAGAGGATAAACGACAAAAGTTTTTAACTTTAACACCTAAAGGGCATGAATTATATGAGATTGTTTGTCTTGATGTACAAAAGCTCCAACAAGCAGTAGTTGCCAAAACAAACATTTCGCAAGATCAAATGCAAGAAACCATAAATGTGATGAATCAAATTCATGAAATATTATTAAAGGAGGCACACAATGACTAATCAAGGCTCATTAAATAAATCACCTATTTTCACCAAAAGTTTTACAATCAACTTTTTTGTCAACTTTATCGTATACCTATGCATGTATTTGTTACTTGTAGTTATTGCTGGCTATAGTAAGCAAGCTTTCGACGCTTCCGATTCATTAGCCGGATTAGTTGTAGGACTATTTATTGTCGGGTCTTTAATTGGTCGATTTGCTACAGGTAAATTTGTAAATCAAATCGGACCTAAACGATTATTATTTATTGGTTTAATTGCTTTAATTATCACGCAATTACTTTATTTTATTGATGGATCTTTAGCTTTTTTAATCTTTGTACGTCTCATAAACGGTATCGCAACTGCAGTTGTGACAACTGCAACAGGTACTATTGCGGCATACGTTACCCCTGTTAATAGAAAAAGTGAAGGCATCAGTTTATTTTCCTTAAGTTTAGTATTAGGTACAGCGATTGGCCCATTTCTAGGCATGTTACTTATTACAAAATAC
>NZ_JACYHC010000075.1:0-562 GCF_017152085.1 Staphylococcus sp. EG-SA-2 | reverse complement strand
AGGCAAACATTAAAAAGACGTTAACGCCACATACGTTACGCCACTCTTTTGCGACACATTTATTGGAAAATGGCGCAGATTTAAGAGCAGTGCAAGAGATGTTAGGTCACTCTGACATATCTACTACCCAACTCTATACACATGTTTCGAAATCTCAAATTAGAAAAATGTATAACCAATTTCATCCTAGAGCATAAAGTGAACCATAACTTAAAAGTCACAATACACATGACTAAAAATGTCTGTGCTATTGTGGCTTTTTTAAATTGGTTGATTAATTACGTCTATGTTTTCTTAATTGAATCGCTTCTTCTTTTGCTGCAATCACTTCTGAACGATCACGCCGCATGTGATGGTCTACAATAAAAGGATCTGTTGCTGTTTCCTGATTATAATCATAGTCTGGATAGTTGGCCTTGATGATGCGTTCAAAGACTGGAGTTATTGGTAATATAACAGATGAAAAAGGCTTTGCTGCATTCAATTTTGCAATCTGTTGCTCAATTAACAATTGATAATCATTTAAATTAAGGTATAACGCATCTCTATCTTTAGCATTTTG
>NZ_JACYHC010000074.1:0-562 GCF_017152085.1 Staphylococcus sp. EG-SA-2 | reverse complement strand
CAATCGCATTCTTAATGGGGATTCCATGGAGCGAAGCTGTTCCAGCTGGCTCTTTAATGGCGACTAAATTAATTACAAATGAGTTTGTAGCAATGCTTGATTTTAAAAATGTCCTGGGTGATGTATCAGCTCGAACACAAGGTATCATTTCAGTTTACTTAGTAAGCTTCGCTAATTTTGGTACGGTTGGTATCATCGTAGGTTCAATTAAAGGCATTAGTGATAAACAAGGAGAAAAAGTTGCATCCTTTGCAATGAGGTTGCTACTTGGTTCAACTCTAGCTTCTATCATTTCAGGATCAATCATTGGCCTAGTATTATAATTTAATCGAAGTACCTAAATTAAATTCATAACAACATCAAAACCCCGTCACCAAGTTGGCGCAACAGCGCATCATAACTTAGTGACGGGGTTTTATCATAACAATCTACTTTTTCGTAGCCGTTTTTGAAATGTATGTTGATGGTTTATCTTTTTCAAAAATTGTTAATCCCGTTATATCTTTTTTATGTTTTGAAGGGACAATGAAGCTAAGTATATAAGCAAAGACAAAAGCAACTG
>NZ_JACYHC010000073.1:0-562 GCF_017152085.1 Staphylococcus sp. EG-SA-2 | reverse complement strand
AGGCAAACATTAAAAAGACGTTAACGCCACATACGTTACGCCACTCTTTTGCGACACATTTATTGGAAAATGGCGCAGATTTAAGAGCAGTGCAAGAGATGTTAGGTCACTCTGACATATCTACTACGCAACTCTATACACATGTTTCAAAATCTCAAATTAGAAAAATGTATAACCAATTTCATCCTAGAGCATAAAGTGAACCATAACTCAAAAGTCACAATACACATGACTAAAAATGTCTGTGCTATTGTGGCTTTTTTAAATTGGTTGATTAATTACGTCTATGTTTTCTTAATTGAATCGCTTCTTCTTTTGCTGAAATCACTTCTGAACGATCACGCCGCATGTGATGGTCTACAATAAAAGGATCTGTTGATGTTTCCTGATTATAATCATAGTCTGGATAGTTGGCCTTGATGATGCGTTCAAAGTCTGGAGTTATTGGTAATATAACAGATGAAAAAGGCTTTGCTGCATTCAATTTTGCAATCTGTTGCTCAATTAACAATTGATAATCATTTAAATTAAGGTATAACGCATCTCTATCTTTAGCATTTTG
>NZ_JACYHC010000072.1:0-562 GCF_017152085.1 Staphylococcus sp. EG-SA-2 | reverse complement strand
AATTACAAATTATTACAGTTCGCAGCTTAGATCGCGACGGACCTTTAAAAACATAAATATGGGCTAGTGTTCCGGTTGCAACTAATAATCCAAATTGGAAATTACCACATAAGTAACCGATTATTGCAGGAATAATCATTAACAGTCCCTGTCTTACACCTTTATAAAAGTCTAAGTTAAGTCGATTGATTTTTATAAGTGATGTCAAAAAGATGTCATTTCGACTTCTCCTTTCCTTGTCAAAATATTTCCATAATCTTTTTATTAGCATAGTTAAAATGAATTTGTTGCTATAAATTTTAATTACGCAACATATGTGATTATAACACCTTATGCTCAATTATCTAAATTTAAAAACTTTTAAAGTCCAATTAAAATTAATTTCTAATGTTATTTAACATCGTTGAACCTTTGGTCGCCCACCTTTGGGCTAGTTAAAATTTATATGTACTTTTACAAGCGTTACCTGACTAATGTTTTAAAACTTTATTTCTTTACATATATCATTTTAATAACTTCCCGTTCATCTTAAACCATATCTGTTTTAAAAAGTTTCAATTTC
>NZ_JACYHC010000071.1:0-563 GCF_017152085.1 Staphylococcus sp. EG-SA-2 | reverse complement strand
CACCATTTTCAATCATTGCTTTAGCACCACCTGGTGGTACTTCTTCAGCTGGTTGATGTATCACAACGACTTTTCCTGTAAAACTATCTTTCATTTCAGCAAGCGTCTCTGCTAATACAAGCATGTATGCTGTATGTGCATCGTGACCACATGCGTGCATAACACCTTTATTTTGTGATGCAAAAGATAATCCTGTATCTTCAGTAATAGGTAATGCATCAAAGTCTGCACGGATTGCTAATGTTTTACCAGGTTTCCCTGAATCAATCGTTACTTTAATTCCACGTGGTCCGATATTCGTTTCTACTTCCACATCTTTACCTTTGTAAAATTCAGCGATGTATTTCGCCGTTTCATCTTCATGAAAAGATAATTCTGGATGCTGATGTAAATAACGTCTGATCTCAATCATTTTGCCTTCTTTAGATTTTAAAGTTTCAATTAATTGTTGATTCATATCCTTCATCTCCTTAGTTACATCATAAATGATTAATCATTATTTATATTGCCAACAACAGAGATGTTAACCATTAATTTTTTGCAATTTTAGCTTTGAATATAAA
>NZ_JACYHC010000070.1:0-563 GCF_017152085.1 Staphylococcus sp. EG-SA-2 | reverse complement strand
CACCATTTTCAATCATTGCTTTAGCACCACCTGGTGGTACTTCTTCAGCTGGTTGATGTATCACAACGACTTTTCCTGTAAAACTATCTTTCATTTCAGCAAGCGTCTCTGCTAATACAAGCATGTAAGCTGTATGTGCATCGTGACCACATGCGTGCATAACACCTTTATTTTGTGATGCAAAAGATAATCCTGTATCTTCAGTAATGGGTAATGCGTCAAAGTCTGCACGGATTGCTAATGTTTTACCAGGTTTCCCTGAATCAATCGTTACTTTAATTCCACGTGGTCCGACATTCGTTTCTACTTCCACATCTTTACCTTTGTAAAATTCAGCGATGTATTTCGCCGTTTCATCTTCATGAAAAGATAATTCTGGATGCTGATGTAAATAACGTCTGATCTCAATCATTTTGTCTTCTTTAGATTTTAAAGCTTCAATTAATTGTTGATTCATATCCTTCATCTCCTTAGTTACATCATAAATGATTAATCATTATTTATATTGCCAACAACAGAGATGTTAACCATTAATTTTTTGCAATTTTAGCTTTGAATATAAA
>NZ_JACYHC010000069.1:0-564 GCF_017152085.1 Staphylococcus sp. EG-SA-2 | reverse complement strand
CTTTCGTAGCTGTCGATCCAGTTGGATTATTTGGATACGTTAAATAAATGAGTTTTGTTTTATCTATTATTTGTGAATCAACTGTGGACCAATCTGGCAAATAATGTGGCGGTTCTAAATTAAGCGGGACAGGCTTGCCATCAGCTAAAAGTACACCTGCTAAATAATCCGTGTAGCCTGGATCAGGTAGTAATACATAGTCTCCTGGATTGATAACACATGTTGGTACTGCCACTAATCCATTTTTTGTACCATATAAAATGCACACTTCATCTTCTTTATCTAACGTCACATTATATTGTCTTTGATAAAAATCTACAATAGCTTGCTTGAACGCTTCTTTACCATGAAAAGCACCATATTTTTGATTTTCAGGAATAGTTAGTGCTTGTTGAAAATGATCAATAATACCTTGTGGCGTAGGCCCATCAGGGATTCCAACTGCCATATTAATTAATGGCAATGGTCCATGTTCGATTTTACGTCCCATCGTTTTCCCGAAATAACTATCAGGGATATTTGCTAATTTGTTAGAGATCATCAAATTCCTCCTCTATCATTAAA
>NZ_JACYHC010000068.1:0-564 GCF_017152085.1 Staphylococcus sp. EG-SA-2 | reverse complement strand
TGCAAGCACGTCCTCATCGTACTTATAATCAGTACATGTAATAGTTTGTTTCGACAATCTAAATTCTATAGAAAATGCTCCACTGAACGGGATATCCTCATTATCAGCATCTAATGACTTCAAATGCACTTGAATATTTTCGAGTGATAAATCTGTAATTGGCTCTTTTATATAAACAAACCTTGAGTTTATATTGTTTCCCTTTAAATTTTCAGACATACCATACATTTGATCTTCTGAACTAATCCAAAACTGCAATATCCCTTCATTTACAGGAAATAATTCTTGTTGTTCTGGAAGATCATTCAAATTAATCTGTGCTAACAATACCATTGGTACATTATTTTCATCTAATGGTATATCTTTAAAAGATTTTAAAAATGGCATTCCACCAATCTTACTCTGGCTTAAAGTTTCTTCTTGCATCTCTTTTAAATCCATTTCAATACATGGTAGTACTGGTAAATTACCGTTTTCTACAGATTCTACGAAACGGTTATATGCTTTTTGCTCCTTTTTAGAAAGATGACTAACGTCTTGAATGTTTAGCATATTAACTTCCCC
>NZ_JACYHC010000067.1:0-564 GCF_017152085.1 Staphylococcus sp. EG-SA-2 | reverse complement strand
GTGGATTGAATAAAATTAGTAATAGTACGAAAAATAAAAAGGCAAGTTCGAATGAAGCTGAAAAATTAATGGAAGAACTCGGTGTTATAGATTTAATGATTACAGCTCATCAGCATCAAACAATAGTAGGTCAAGATCATGAAACGTATTATGTTCAGGCTGGTCAGGATGCCAAAGAGCTTGTACATCTTTCGATTAATTTTAAAAAGAGAACAACAACTTATGATGTTGAAAGCATTGATTCTAAAGTGATTGACTTAAATGAGTATGAAGAGGATCAAGAATTATTAGATTTAACATTCTATGATAGAAAAGCAGTGGCTTATTGGTCACAGGAAATCATAAGTGATAAAGGTTTGATGTTATCAGTGAATGGGTTACAAGATTTAGTCTGTCAAACACATCCATTTTCGCAATTATTACATGATGCAATTCAGCTTGCATTTGATAATGATATAACATGTGTCCACGTGCCTATGAACGGAGAGAAGGGGTTGAGTGGACAGATTCGAAATGAAGATTTGTATCATGCATACCCATATCCAGATAAGCCAATGGATATGA
>NZ_JACYHC010000066.1:0-564 GCF_017152085.1 Staphylococcus sp. EG-SA-2 | reverse complement strand
TGCAAGCACGTCCTCATCGTACTTATAATCAGTACATGTAATAGTTTGTTTCGACAATCTAAATTCTATAGAAAATGCTCCACTGAACGGGATATCCTCATTATCAGCATCTAATGACTTCAAATGCGCTTGAATATTTTCGAGTGATAAATCTGTAATTGGCTCTTTTATATAAACAAGCCTTGAGTTTATATTGTTTCCCTTTAAATTTTCAGACATACCATACATTTGATCTTCTGAACTAATCCAAAACTGCAATATCCCTTCTTTTACAGGAAATAATTCTTGTTGTTCTGGAAGATTATCCAAATTAATCTGTGCTAACAATACCATTGGTACATTATTTTCATCTAATGGTATATCTTTAAAAGATTTTAAAAATGGCATTCCACCAATCTTACTCTGGTTTAATGTTTCTTCTTTCATCTCTTTTAGAACCATTTCAATACATGGTAGTACTGGTAAATTACCGTTTTCTACAGATTCTACGAAACGGTTATATGCTTTTTGCTCCTTTTTAGAAAGATGACTAACGTCTTGAATGTTTAGCATATTAACTTCCCC
>NZ_JACYHC010000065.1:0-8608 GCF_017152085.1 Staphylococcus sp. EG-SA-2 | reverse complement strand
CCTAAACCTTCTAATATTTGTATAGCATGTTGATGATATTTACTTTGTTTAATATCATTTTCACCAGGAGCAATATTATCTTTTACAACTGTTGGATCAACTAATTCATTTTCACCTCTACCAATCGTATTCAAGTTAAATACTTGGATTACTACACGGAAAATCACATAGTATAAGATGAAAAATACAACACCTTGAACAAGCAACATCAATGGATGATTTGATACTGGATTAATTAGTGATAACACATAATCTATCAAACCTGCACTAAATGAAAATCCAGCTGTCCAATGGAATGTAGCTGCGATAAATAAAGATAATCCTGTTAATAACGCATGAACAACATATAAGATTGGCGCAACAAACATAAATGCAAACTCAATCGGCTCTGTAACACCAACGAAAAATGCTGCAACTGAACTCGCTAGGAACCAACCGTAAACTTGTTTTTTCTGAGTCGTTTTAGCTGTATGATACATTGCTAACGCAGCCGCTGGAATACCGAACATCATGATTGGGAAGAATCCCGCTTGATAGCGTCCTGTAATACCTTTTATAGCATCTTTGCCACTTTGGAATTTACCAATATCATTAATACCAATCGTATCAAACCAGAACACACTATTCAGTGCATGATGTAATCCTGTAGGAATTAATAATCTATTGGCAACACCATATATGAAAGCTCCAAACGATCCTAAACCGACTATAGATTCACCAAATTTTACAATCCATGAATAAAGTAGTGGCCATAAGAATAACAATATGACAACTAAAAATGTACAGTAAAATGCAGTCATAATTGGAACTAGACGTTTACCACTAAAAAATGATAATGCTAATGGTAATTCTGTTTCACTAAACTTATTGTATGCATAGGCTGCTATTAAACCTATTACAATACCAACAAAGACATTGCCATTATTCATCTTTTCAAAAGCTGAATTTATTTCCGAAGCTTTCATTCCTAATAAAGGCGCTAATTTCATTGGTGATAATACAACTGTAACTAAAAAATATCCTAACGTAGCTGCAAGCGCGACTGCACCATCATTTTTCTTTGCCATTCCTATAGCTACACCAATTGCAAATAAAATACCTAATTGCTCTAAAATCGTAGTACCTACCGTAGTAAAGAACATTGCGATTTTCGGCGTCGCATGAAGTGCATTTAACGTATTACCAATTCCGGCAATAATTGCTGCAGCCGGTAAAATGGCAACTGGTAACATTAACGAACGCCCTAAATTTTGGAAAAATTTATACATTGAATGTCATCCTTCTTAAAATAAGGTAGAAATATAAAGATTACTAATGTAACTAGAATAACTACTTCGATACTCCGTTATAGTCACCTAGGCATACTAACCAGCTATATTTCTACCTCAAGTTATTTTATAAACTTTTTACAATTTCATGCAATTCTTGTTGTAACTTTGCTGTTCGTGTTTCAATCTCTTTTGTAATGTAATCGATACGCTCGTTTCGTTTTAAATCTTTAGGTAAATCGTTAATATCGATTGGTTTACCAATATTTATGTATGCTTGTCCTGTTAAAAGACCATGAATCTTAGTAGGACCAACATAAGCAACAGGTAATATTGGTGACTTACTTAACATTGCAATTGTTGAAGCACCACGTTTCAATGGTGCACCTTCTTGCGATGTGCGAGAACCTGTTGGGAAGATACCAACTGTCTTATTATCTTTCAACAAATTGATTGGGCGTTTTAAAGTACTAGGTCCTGGATTTTCACGATCTACAGGAAATGCATTTAAAGACGTTAAAAATTTACCAATCCATTTATTTTTGAATAATTCTTTTTTAGCCATATAATGAATTTGATTAGGATATAATGCCATACCTAGCATAATAACTTCGTTATAACTTTCATGCGTACAAGTTACGACATATTTACTATCCTTAGGAATATTATCTTTACCGATTACGTATAATGATTTTGACATTTTAACTAAAATGAAATTCAAAATCTTACTAATCACTGAATACATTGTGCCACCTACTTAACTTATTTGTTTATAACAACTAGATTTTATCACTATATTTTTACTAGAACAAGATAGTCTGAAAATACATCTAAAGTTGTATAGTGTATTACTAGCAATAATTATAAAAAAAAGACATAATTAAAGCATATATAAATCATATAATGGAGGTTAAGTATGTCAGATTTTAATCATACAGATCATTCTACAACAAACCATAGCCAAACACCTAGATACAGAAGACCTAAATTTCCATGGTTTAAAACAGTCATCGTTGCATTGATTGCTGGAATTATTGGTGCACTTCTAGTACTTGGTATAGGCAAAGTATTAAATAGTACAATTTTAAATAAAGATGGTTCAACTGTTCAGACAACAAATAATAAAGGTGGCAATCAATTAGACGGTCAAAGCAAGAAATTCGGTACCGTTCATGAAATGATAAAATCTGTCTCCCCTACAATTGTTGGAGTTATTAACATGCAAAAAGCATCAAGTGTAGACGACTTATTAAAAGGCAAATCATCTAAACCATCTGAAGCTGGAGTAGGTTCAGGTGTTATCTATCAAATAAACAACAATTCAGCTTATATCGTTACAAACAATCATGTTATTGATGGCGCAAATGAAATTAGAGTCCAATTACATAATAAAAAACAAGTTAAAGCGAAATTAGTTGGTAAAGATGCAGTAACTGATATTGCTGTACTTAAAATTGAAAATACAAAAGGTATTAAGGCGATTCAATTTGCCAACTCTTCAAAAGTACAAACTGGCGATAGCGTATTCGCAATGGGTAACCCATTAGGATTACAATTTGCTAACTCTGTAACATCTGGTATCATTTCAGCAAGCGAACGTACGATTGACGCTGAGACAACTGGTGGCAATACAAAAGTTAGCGTTCTTCAAACAGATGCTGCTATTAACCCAGGTAACTCAGGTGGCGCATTAGTAGATATTAATGGTAATTTAGTTGGTATTAACTCAATGAAAATTGCTGCGACACAAGTTGAAGGTATCGGGTTTGCTATTCCAAGTAATGAAGTTAAAGTAACAATTGAACAACTTGTAAAACATGGTAAAATTGACCGCCCTTCGATTGGTATTGGTTTAATTAATTTGAAAGATATTCCTGAAGAAGAGCGCGAGCAACTTCATACTGATAGAGAAGACGGTATTTATGTCGCCAAAGCTGATAGTGATATTGATCTTAAAAAAGGTGATATTATTACAGAAATTGATGGCAAGAAAATTAAAGATGATGTTGATTTAAGAAGCTATTTATATGAAAATAAAAAACCTGGTGAATCAGTCACTGTTACCGTTATCCGTGATGGTAAAACAAAAGAAGTTAAAGTGAAATTAAAACAACAAAAAGAACAACCAAAACGTCAAAGCCGATCAGAACGTCAATCACCTGGCCAAGGCGATAGAGATTTCTTTAGATAATTTACAGACAGAAAAGTACATTAAGAGCCTACTCATTACATTCTTAGGAATGAATATGAGTAGGCTCTAATTTATTTAGCTATGCAATTATATTTATTGATAGTTAACCATGAAGTATTTTTTCTTACCGCGACGAATAATCGTAAATTCGCCATCAATTTTATCTTCTGGTGCTAAAGCATAATTAACATCTTGTTGTCTCTCACCATTAATATAAATCGCACCATTGTTAACATCTTCACGTGCTTGTCGTTTAGAAGGAGAAATGCCTGTTTCAATAAGGACTTCAACGATATTTGTTGTGTCATTTGATAATGTCACTTGAGGCACATCTTTAAATCCATCTTTTAATTCTTTCGCTGATAATGATTTTAAATCACCACTAAATAATGCTTGTGAAATACGGATTGCATCATTTAATGCATCTTCACCATGAATAAATTTAGTTACTTCTTCAGCTAATGTTTTTTGAGCTTCACGTAAATGCGGTGCTTCATTTTTAGATTGTTCTAAGCGATCAATTTCTTCTTTTCCTAAGAAAGTAAAGTATTTTAAGAATTTAATTACATCTTCGTCTGATTGATTAATCCAGAATTGATAAAATTCATAAGGACTTGTTTTTTCAGCATCTAACCAAACAGCACCTGACTCAGACTTACCAAATTTCTTACCATCTGATTTAGTTACAAGCGGAATAGTTAAACCGTATGCGTCTGTTTGACCATACATACGACGCATTAATTCAATACCACTTGTGATATTACCCCATTGATCTGATCCACCTACTTGAATCTTACAATTCAATTCTCTATTCAAATGACCGAAATCAATAGCTTGTAAAATCGTGTATGTGAATTCTGTATATGAAATACCATGTTCTAAACGACTTTGGATTGAATCTTTACCTAACATGTAATTAACGCCGACGTGTTTACCATAGTCACGTAAAAAGCTAATTAATGAGATTTGTCCTAACCAGTCTCTATTATTAACAAGCACTGCACCATGGTCTGTTCCAAATTCAAAAATATTGTGCATTTGCTTACTAATACCTTCGATATTTTTATCTACTTGTTCTTCTGTTTGTAGCACACGTTCTTCTGATTTACCTGATGGATCACCAATCATACCTGTACCACCGCCAATTAAAACGATAGGACGATGTCCATGTTCTTGAAAACGTCTTAATGTTAAGAATGGTAGTAAGTGACCAATATGTAAACTATCTGCCGTTGGATCGGCACCGCAGTATAACGTCACTTGTTCTTTATTTAATAAATCTTCAATACCTTGTTCATCAGTTTGTTGATAAATAAGACCTCTCCATTTTAAATCTTCAATTAATACATTCGTCATTATTATTTCCTCCTATTTATAATTATTTATTGAATACTTGTTAAAATACTTTAAAGTTTTTTGAACGTAAAAAAAACCCTTACAACAAATATGTAAGGGCGCGATTGCACGTTACCACCAAACTTAAACATAATCATAAGATAATGTTCACTCTATTAATGATACGTTCATTAATAAACGTAGGACATGTTAGTTATAAAGGTGTATTCATATTATTAAAAACACTAGTTCACAGCGACCACTAGCTCTCTGATGATTTCAAATAATATTACTTGTCCTTTTATCCTATTCTTTATGCATTTTCCCTAATTATAATTAACGTTAAAATAAAAGTCAAATTGCTTAAATATGGTATACTATACGTAATTTAGGAGGTTAAAGATGACGAATCAAGACAACAATCATCAATTGAATCATCGTATATATCATTTTGAAAAGATATATAAAGCTATCAAACATGTCATTGTTTTTATATTTATGATTTTCATTGCCATCGTTGCTATCGCTGTGATTGCGATGTCTTTATATTTTCATCATTTAACTAAAACGTCCGACTCATTATCAGATGATGCTTTAATAAAAAAAGTTCGACAAATACCTGGCGATGAATTATTAGATCATAATAACAAAAATTTATTATATGAGTATAACCATTCTCAAAACTCACTCATTATAGGCCCTAAAACATCAAGTCCAAATGTCATTAAAGCATTAACATCATCTGAAGACACTTTATTTTATAAACATGATGGCATCTTACCAAAGGCGATTTTAAGAGCAATGATACAAGATATTTTTAATACTGATCAAAGTTCAGGTGGTAGCACAATTACACAACAACTTGTTAAAAATCAAGTTCTTACCAACGAAAAAACATATAGTAGAAAAGCAAATGAACTTCGCCTAGCAATTAGATTAGAACACCTACTCTCAAAAGATGAAATTATATATACATATTTAAATATAGTTCCCTTCGGTAGAGATTATAATGGCGCTAATATTTCCGGAATTGCATCCGCTTCATATAGTTTGTTTGGTATTCCACCAAAAGATTTATCAATTGCACAATCTGCATACCTTATCGGTTTGTTGCAAAGCCCTTATGGCTATACACCCTACGAAAAAGATGGAACGTTAAAATCGGATAAAGATTTGAAATATAGTATTCAAAGACAACATTATGTATTAAAGCGTATGTTAATCGAAGATCAAATCACTGAAAAAGAATACAACGACGCATTAAAATATGATATTAAATCACATTTGTTAAATCGAAAAAAGCGTTAATTGATGCTCACTTTTTAAAGTAACCACAACAATGCATCCAAATATTAAAAACAGCAGTAAGATTATTTTCAATTAGAAAATTTCTCACTGCTGTTCTTTTTATTTACTCTAAAGGAAAGCCATTAAACCAATCAATAGTTTATAAATTAATTGCTTTCACATTGTTTACAAAGTTAACCATACATATGCTATATTTAGTTAATTATTTAGATTCTTTTCTGAATTTAGGAATGAATAAAGCTAACATACCTAATAACGCATATAAGCCCCACCATGATTGGCTTGAAGTTGTTTCTCCAGTTTTTGGTAGCATTTTAGATTGACTAAGTTTGTTTTCTTTCGATGGTGTGCCGGCTTTTTCTTTTGTTTTCACTGTTTTATCTACAGTTTTATGAATATCACTCGGCAGATGTTCAGTTGTTTTTTTGTCAGTAACTTTGTCTGTATTATTATAATTTTGTTTCACTACGTCAAGCTTTGCTGCTTTTCCAGTATGATTATTTTTATCGGCAATATGAGCAAGCTGTATGACTTTGTCTTTATTTTTATTAGAGTCTTTATCAGTATCGACATTCGATGACATACCAACGCTATTATCCACATTTCTATCAGTATCTTTGGCAATTTGAGTATCCATTTCTTTTAAATCATACTTATCGAAGTGATTATTATCCGACATATCGGATAAATGATCAACATCATGTTGCACATCTTTATCAATATTATTATCAGCATCTTTAACCACGTCAGACTCTGGTTCTATCACATCTGCTTTATCAGACGCATCTTTAGGATTTGTTGCAGTGCTGCTATTTTCAGCTACATCTGTATCAGCAACCTTACCTTCTTGTCCTGTTTGTACATTTAGCGGTTCACTCGTGTTATTTTGTGATGTATCATCATCTTTTGTATTGATATCCTGATTTATAATTCTGACATGATATTGACCTTCATAACCAATGTTTGCCACAACGACTTTAACAATCGCATTGTAAACTGCTTTGTCAGGTATATATGGGAAAATCAACGTTCTAGAATTATTTTTAGGATCTTTAGAAACAGTAGTGACACGTTTACCTTCTACAATTAAATCTTTCCAGTAACTGTCATCCTTTGTTTTCATCACTACATATTTTTGACCATTTAAAGTTGCTGTATAGAATGGATGTTCAACAAAGCCGTCCATAACTGACTCACTATTTTCTTCACTTTCAAAAACAACAAAATGCGCTTCTTGTAAATCTGTTAATTGATCATTTGTAGGTGTAACATTTTCAAATTCCGTCACTGCTGATTTAACCTGATCAGCTAACTCTACTCTAGTTTGATCTAATTTCTTTTTATATTCCGCCTTATATTTTTCTGGCAATTTCTCTTGTAATTTTTCTAATTCATAAACTTGTCTTTCTAACGTTTTAGCTTTGTGATACGGAGCTAATAATTTTTGTAAATTGTATGTTTCCTCATCCACATAGTCGTCTGGGTTATTAGTAATAGGCTGTGCAAAGACCATTAGCGTATAATCATAGTCTTCATGGATGTTCTCACCATATTCAATAGATGACACAATTTTAACGTCTCTCGTACCATTAGATACTGGGAAACGAATATAGGCATAATCTTTATCAGAATCATATGATACTAATTCGACTGGTAACTTTTTGTCACCTTCATAAACTTCAAATTTCTTCCATGTTGAAGCTGTCTTTAAACCTAACTCAATTACTGGACCTGTTTTTGTAAAAATGACAGTTGCTGGTTCAACAGTACTAGCATAATGATAGAACTGTCTTTCACCTTTATCATTTTTCATTTGAAAATCAATTGGTCGCCAATTATCAGCTGTATGTTCTTTATCGATGATAGCCGGGTTTTTAATTGCATCTTGTAGTGATTCATCTGCTGGTGGATACTGTTGATTAACATCCGACTGATTACTTGACTCATTCGTTTTATCGTTAGTATTACCATTAGAATTTGTTTCATGAGCTGGTTGGCTTGACGCTTGATCTGCATTCGCTGACGATTTTGGTTGTGCAGGTTGACTCATATTTGTCGTTGCCTGCGGTTGATTATTAGCATTGTTGGTCGTTGATGTATTTTGATTAGATGTATTCGTGTTTGTTTGATTACTTGCGTCTGAACTTGATTGATCATTCGTTACTACTGCATCATTTGTATCTGATTTCACAAGTGAAGGATCGTTATAAATAGGTTTAGCAAATACTAATTTAGTATAATCATAATTTGTTTCTTCTCCATCATCAATTTGAGTCGAAGAAACAATTTTCAATTCTTGTGTGCCATCTGAAACTGGGAATCGAATATAGGCATGGTCTTCTGGTACAGGACTATATGATACAAGTCTCACTGGTAATTTTTGATTGTTTTCATAGACTTCAAACTTTTTCCATGTTGAAGCAGTATTGATGTCTAATTCAACTTCTGCTTTCTTTTTAGTGTAATACACATCTGCTGGATCTTTGATGCTGAAAAAGTGATAGTA
>NZ_JACYHC010000064.1:0-564 GCF_017152085.1 Staphylococcus sp. EG-SA-2 | reverse complement strand
GTGGATTGAATAAAATTAGTAATAGTACGAAAAATAAAAAGGCAAGTTCGAATGAAGCTGAAAAATTAATGGAAGAACTCGGTGTTATAGATTTAATGATTACAGCTCATCAGCATCAAACAATAGTCGGTCAAGATCATGAAACGTATTATGTTCAGGCTGGTCAAGATGCAAAAGAGCTTGTACATCTTTCGATTAATTTTAAAAAGAGAACAACAACTTATGATGTTGAAAGCATTGATTCTAAAGTGATTGACTTAAATGAGTATGAAGAGGACCAAGAATTATTAGATTTAACATTCTATGATAGAAAAGCAGTGGCTTATTGGTCACAGGAAATCATAAGTGATAAAGGTTTGATGTTATCAGTAAATGGGTTACAAGATTTAGTCTGTCAAACACATCCATTTTCACAATTATTACATGATGCAATTCACCTTGCATTTGATAATGATATAACATGTGTCCACGTGCCTATGAACGGAGAGAAGGGGTTGAGTGGACAGATTCGAAATGAAGATTTGTATCATGCATACCCATATCCAGATAAGCCAATGGATATGA
>NZ_JACYHC010000063.1:0-567 GCF_017152085.1 Staphylococcus sp. EG-SA-2 | reverse complement strand
AGCGTTATAATTCAAACGTTCATCGTGGTGTTCATACATTAGGATCATTGGCAACTGATGGTTATGAAAATGCCCGTGAAACCGTTCGTCGTTTTATTAATGCGAAGTATTTTGAAGAAATCATTTTCACACGCGGAACAACTGCGTCGATTAACCTTGTAGCACATAGCTATGGTGATGCAAATGTTGAAGAGGGCGATGAAATTGTTGTCACTGAAATGGAGCATCATGCCAATATTGTTCCTTGGCAACAGTTAGCAAAGCGTAAAAATGCGACATTGAAATTTATACCAATGACAGCTGACGGTGAATTAAACATCGAAGATATTAAGCAAACGATTAATGATAAAACAAAGATCGTTGCTATTGCACATATTTCTAATGTACTCGGTACAATTAATGATGTTAAAACCATTGCAGAAATAGCTCATCAACATGGCGCAATTATCAGTGTTGATGGGGCGCAAGCAGCACCACATATGAAACTTGATATGCAAGAAATGAATGCTGATTTTTATAGTTTTAGTGGTCATAAAATGCTTGGACCAACAGGTATTGGCGTATTAT
>NZ_JACYHC010000062.1:0-567 GCF_017152085.1 Staphylococcus sp. EG-SA-2 | reverse complement strand
AGCGTTATAATTCAAACGTTCATCGTGGTGTTCATACATTAGGATCATTGGCAACTGATGGTTATGAAAATGCCCGTGAAACCGTTCGTCGTTTTATTAATGCGAAGTATTTTGAAGAAATCATTTTTACACGCGGAACAACTGCGTCGATTAACCTTGTAGCACATAGCTATGGTGATGCAAATGTTGAAGAGGGCGATGAAATTGTTGTCACTGAAATGGAACATCATGCCAATATTGTTCCTTGGCAACAGTTAGCAAAGCGTAAAAATGCGACATTGAAATTTATACCAATGACAGCTGACGGTGAATTAAACATCGAGGATATTAAGCAAACGATTAATGATAAAACAAAGATCGTTGCTATTGCACATATATCTAATGTGCTCGGTACAATTAATGATGTTAAAACCATTGCAGAAATAGCTCATCAACATGGTGCAATTATCAGTGTTGATGGGGCGCAAGCAGCACCACATATGAAACTTGATATGCAAGAAATGAATGCTGATTTTTATAGTTTTAGTGGTCATAAAATGCTTGGACCAACAGGTATTGGCGTATTAT
>NZ_JACYHC010000061.1:0-567 GCF_017152085.1 Staphylococcus sp. EG-SA-2 | reverse complement strand
TAAGTGGTATTCCTATTGAGGAACAGACATATGAGCGTAATCGTGAAGCAGTTGATCGTTTAGGTGCAACTGTTGTACTTAAAAAACATGGTACTGAAATTTTCTTTAAAGATGAAGACTTTAAATTGACAATCGGTAGCCCAGCAATGGCGACTGGTGGTATGGGCGATACACTTGCTGGTATGATTACAAGCTTTGTCGGTCAATTTGATAACTTAAAAGAAGCGGTTATGAGTGCCACATATACACATAGTTTTATTGGCGAAAACCTTGCAAAAGATATGTATGTGGTGCCACCATCAAGACTTATCAATGAAATACCTTACGCAATGAAACAATTAGAAAGTTAGTCATTACTAATCATTGAATATAGTAAAGCATTACTTTCTAGCATAAAAATAAGACTCCCCTACATATAGGGAAGTCTTATTTTTTATTATTCTTCATCTGATGATTGTTGTATATCTTCTTCAACACGATCCATGAAATCTTGTCTTACTTCAATACGTCCATCTTCATCATTTTCTTCTGAATCAATCACTTCAGTATGAATTGCATTTCCTGGTG
>NZ_JACYHC010000060.1:0-567 GCF_017152085.1 Staphylococcus sp. EG-SA-2 | reverse complement strand
AAGTAACACAATACCCGCGAATATGGTCCATCCTATCGATTTATTTTTAACTGGTTTGACAATATTTAATTTTTCATAATCATTCTTAGTGATTTTGACATATGTTTTCGGTATGAGCCAGTTAATAAATGGAAAGAAGAAGACAATCCAATTACTTGCCAAATCAATCATTAAATATTCACTATCGTATTTGATTATTCGATATTTAGGGTTTTTATTAATAACTTTAGATTCGCAAAGCAATGTCTCCACATCCCTTTAATTTTATGTGTAATACATTTTTCGATACTTCAAAAGACATTCAAATACTATCAAGTTACTGTCATCAAAGGTTTTATTAACTGATATTTTCATATTTTTAATCTGAATTTAGTACTTTCACTTAATTTTTAAGTATGACATGAATGTTTTTATCTATAATTAAAGCTATATTCACTAGAAAAAAACCCATTATTGCTGTAATCCAAGCAAAATATACTATTATGTTTTGATAACTCATTGATAATAGAGCATATGAGAAAATCACTGTCCATAAAATAAAAAAAGCATATCTAAACAATGTTAAAC
>NZ_JACYHC010000059.1:0-568 GCF_017152085.1 Staphylococcus sp. EG-SA-2 | reverse complement strand
CCACACATTACAGTATTCCCATCATAACTATATCTAGTACAGCTAATAATCCAGTGGCTCAAATTGCAGACTATGCATTGATTTATGGCAGAACTGATGAAAATGAAATGCGTATGGCGGCTACAACGTCACTATTTGCACAGTTATTCACGGTAGATATATTGTACTATCGATTTGTAGCATTAAATTATCATGCGATTCTAGATTGTATAACCCAATCGAAAATGGCACTTGATAATTACAGGAAGCATCTTGCGACGATAGATTTTAAACATTAGATATTGTGTGCGTTCTAACATAAAGTTAGTTGCAACGTAAACAATTGAAGTTTTTGATGTGATTCAGTTGCTTGATGAAAAATTGTTGCTACAAGTTTGTAAAACTGGCATAGAGGCTATTTTGAAAATGATAAAGGCGTGACAAATTAAAGCAAAGTTCAGATTTGAGCTTTGCTTTTTTCATAGATGGAAATTAAATGCTGAAGAATAATTTTAATGCTAAATGAACTAATACGAAGGTGCTAAAAGCAATTATTATCAAATTAGTGATATGAATGAAATGTTTAAAT
>NZ_JACYHC010000058.1:0-568 GCF_017152085.1 Staphylococcus sp. EG-SA-2 | reverse complement strand
CCACACATTACAGTATTCCCATCATAACTATATCTAGTACAGCTAATAATCCAGTGGCTCAAATTGCAGACTATGCATTGATTTATGGCAGAACTGATGAAAATGAAATGCGTATGGCGGCTACAACTTCACTATTTGCACAGTTATTCACGGTAGATATATTGTACTATCGATTTGTAGCATTAAATTATCATGCGATTCTAGATTGTATAACCCAATCGAAAATGGCACTTGATAATTACCGGAAGCATCTTGCGACGATAGATTTTAAACATTAGATATTGTGAGCGTTCTAATATAAAGTTAGTTGCAACGTAAACAATTGAAGTTTTTGATGTGATTCAGTTGTTTGATGAAAAATTGTTGCTACAAGTTTGTAAAACTGGCATAGAGGCTATTTTGAAAATGATAAAGGCGTGACAAATTAAAGCAAAGTTCAGGTTTGAGCTTTGCTTTTTTCATAGATGGAAATTAAATGCTGAAGAATAATTTTAATGCTAAATGAACTAATACGAAGGTGCTAAAAGCAATTATTATCAAATTAGTGATATGAATGAAATGTTTAAAT
>NZ_JACYHC010000057.1:0-568 GCF_017152085.1 Staphylococcus sp. EG-SA-2 | reverse complement strand
TTTTTTTATGTCTAAAACATCAAAATAAAAAGCAAACACAAAGAAAAATGGCTTGGCGAAGTGAAAACGTTTGAATCTGACGAAACGAGAAAAGAGCGCAACGAGTTTAGTAGAGCTAAATGAGTAAGTGAGAGCCGAAAAAGAGGAAAGAAGCAAGCAATTGTCACAAGTCAAGAAAGGTCTTTAGCGACGATGGTAGCCAACTTACGTTCCGCTAGAGTAGAACGTTGCTAGGCAAGAAATGGATGCGATGAGCCGCATTGAGTTTTGGAAATGATATTTTAATAATGTGCACTTTTGATTGTTTAAATCTGTGACTAGAAGTATAAGTGAAGACATTCAGAAGTATTATAAAAAGTGAACAGCAGTAAGATAGTTTTTAATCATAAATCATCTTACTGCTGTTTTTAGGTTTTATGTCTAATATTTTTTAAATCGAAATACAAAAAGGAAATTAATTATTATACAATAGACAAGCTATTGCATAAGTAACACTAACTTTTGTCAAAGAAGTGTTACTATATAATTAATACTTTTGAAAGTAACTAATTCCAAAACAGTGTAAATA
>NZ_JACYHC010000056.1:0-568 GCF_017152085.1 Staphylococcus sp. EG-SA-2 | reverse complement strand
CTTGTTGGTTGCGATATTCAACAATTGCATTAGCTTTAGCTTGCCCTACTCCAGGAACAGACATCAATTCTGATACAGATGCGGTATTTAAATTTACTTTAGTATTATTTGTGTTCCCATTTTTTACGTGCACACTGTTTACTTCAATTTGTGGTTCAACATTCTTTTGTCCTTTATGAGGTATGAAAATCATTTTTTGATCTGTTAATTTTTCAGACAAATTAATTCGACTTACATCTGCATCATCCAATAATTGTGCTTTATCAAGTAAATCAACTACTCTATCCTTAGATGTCATTTTATAAACATTAGGATGTTTAACAGCACCTTTTACATCGACATATACAGGACCTTTATTTTTGGAATTATCTCCATCTTTGACCTGGACATCTTCTAATTTGGACAAACTATTATTTTCACTAGTGCTTTGTTTCAGAGCAGTATCTTTATTTTCAAAATTTCTTGAAGTATAATCATCTTGTCTCCAGAATATAAAACCAATTAATACCATAATTAAAACAACAGCACTTATAATATATAACTTCCATTGAGTTAAAAAATCTTTATA
>NZ_JACYHC010000055.1:0-568 GCF_017152085.1 Staphylococcus sp. EG-SA-2 | reverse complement strand
CTTGTTGGTTGCGATATTCAACAATTGCATTAGCTTTAGCTTGCCCTACTCCAGGAACAGACATCAATTCTGATACAGATGCGGTATTTAAATTTACTTTAGTATTATTTGTGTTCCCATTTTTTACATGCACACTGTTTACTCCAATTTGTGGTTCAACATTCTTTTGTCCTTTATGAGGTATGAAAATCATTTTTTGATCTGTTAATTTTTCAGACAAATTAATTTGACTTACATCTGCATCCTCCAATAATTGTGCTTTATCAAGTAAATCAACTACTCTATCCTTAGATGTCATTTTATAAACATTAGGATGTTTAACAGCACCTTTTACATCGACATATACAGGACCCTTATTTTTGGAATTATCTCCATCTTTGACCTGGACATCTTCTACTTTGGACAAACTACTATTTTCACTAGTGCTTTGTTTCAGAGCATTATCTTTATTTTCAAAATTTCTTGAAGTATAATCATCTTGTCTCCAGAATATAAAACCAATTAATACCATAATTAAAACAACAGCACTTATAATATATAACTTCCATTGAGTTAAAAAATCTTTATA
>NZ_JACYHC010000054.1:0-8680 GCF_017152085.1 Staphylococcus sp. EG-SA-2 | reverse complement strand
TAATTGCACTAAAAACCAAAAAAACGGGAATAATATACCTGATATATTACATGAGGAGCGGTGCAAATGTTGTTAGAAATTAAAGATTTAGTGTATAAAGCGAGCGATAGAATCATACTAGATCATATCAGTCTAAAAGTAGATAAAGGCGAGAGTATTGCCATTATAGGTCCATCAGGTAGTGGTAAAAGTACATTTCAAAAGCAAATATGTAATTTGATTAGTCCAACTAGTGGAGAACTTTATTTTAAAGGTAAACCCTATAATGATTATGACCCGGAAGAATTGCGTCAACGAATCAGTTATTTGATGCAGCAAAGTGACTTGTTTGGTGAAACGATTGAAGATAACATGATATTCCCATCACTTGCACGTAATGATAAATTTGATAGAAAACGTGCAAAGCAATTAATTAAAGATGTCGGTTTGGGACATTATCAATTAAGTTCGGAAGTGGAAAATATGTCGGGTGGTGAGCGGCAAAGAATTGCTATAGCGCGCCAACTGATGTATACACCGGATATTCTTTTATTAGATGAATCGACCAGTGCATTAGACGTTAATAATAAAGAAAAGATAGAAAATATCATTTTTAAGTTAGTGGAACAGGATGTTGCTATCATGTGGATTACCCATAGTGATGATCAAAGTATGAGACATTTTCAAAAGCGCATAACGATTGTTGATGGCAAAATTTCTAAGGTTGAGGAGTTGAATCAACATGAGTAATACGGCACTTGGATTGACGGCATTGCTTTTAGTCATTCCGATTATCATTTCATATAAAGAAGGTTTACATATTATTAAAGATTTAATTGTTGCGACACTACGCGCAGTGGTGCAATTAATCATTTTGGGATTTTTGCTGCATTATATTTTTAAAATAAACGATAAATGGCTGCTTATTTTATGTGTATTGGTCATTATTATTAATGCATCATGGAATACAATTAGTCGAGCATCACCAGTGATGCATCATGTGTTTTGGATATCATTTCTAGCTATCTTCATTGGAACAGCATTACCACTTGCAGGTACTGTAGCTACAGGGGCAATTCATTTTACAGCCAATGAAGTTATACCTATCGGCGGCATGCTTGCAAATAATGGCTTGATTGCAATTAATTTAGCTTACCAGAATTTAGATCGTGCATTCGTACAAGATGGTACTAATATTGAATCTAAATTATCACTTGCAGCTACACCTAAATTGGCTTCTAAAGGTGCAATACGTGAAAGTATTCGTTTAGCTATAGTGCCAACAATTGATTCGGTTAAAACATATGGGCTTGTGTCGATTCCTGGTATGATGACAGGCTTAATTATTGGTGGCGTACCACCTTTACAAGCGATTAAATTTCAATTGTTAGTCGTGTTTATTCATACAACTGCGACCATTATGTCTGCTTTGATTGCGACATATTTAAGCTATGGTCAATTTTTCAATGCAAGACATCAATTAGTAGCACGAAATACGGATGTTAAGAGTGAATCATGATAGATTTTACTGCATCAGATTTAGGCATTAGTTTTAATTGGAAATGAAGTGACGCGCACATATAGTATCGCTATTCATTAACACAGCGAAAATATTCATAAAGGCACGCATACTTTGTAGTCAGTTATCTGTTCTGACATATAAAGCGTGCGTGCTTTTTTGAAGACATTGTTGAAACTGAAGTAATTATACATAATTATTAAATGACATACTTGTGTTAATTTTTCAAATACTGAAAAACAATTTCAATAATTTTCCATTTAAGCACAGAAAATTAAAGCAAAATATTATATAATAGAACGGTTATATATAAAATTGTGTTGCACACATTTTTTAATAAATCGTTATTCTAAGGGAAATGAATATCGGAAATTTTGTTTGAAAGGAGTTTTAAAATGTCAATCATGCGACTATTTACATTCATTTTAAGTATTTTTATCGTAGGAATGGTTGAAATGATGGTTGCAGGAATTATGAACTTGATGAGTCAGGACTTACATGTATCAGAAGCTGTCGTTGGTCAATTAGTGACAATGTACGCTTTAACATTTGCGATATGTGGACCTATTCTGGTTAAATTAACGAACCGTTTTTCATCAAGGCCTGTATTATTATGGACATTACTTATATTTATCATTGGTAATGGCATTATTGCTGTAGCGCCAAATTTTTCAATATTAGTAGTTGGTAGAATTATCTCATCTGCAGCAGCAGCACTAATTATCGTAAAAGTATTAGCTATTACAGCGATGTTATCAGCACCTAAAAATCGTGGCAAAATGATTGGACTTGTCTATACAGGGTTTAGTGGGGCCAATGTTTTTGGTGTACCAATTGGAACGGTTATCGGCGATTTAGTAGGTTGGCGCTATACATTTCTATTCTTAATTATTGTGAGTATTATTGTTGGCTTCTTGATGATGATCTATTTACCGAAGGATCAGGAAATACAACGAGGCCCTGTGAATCATGAGGCACCATCTCATGAAAATCATGTTACTTCGAAAATATTAAGACCTGCTGAAGTAGCAAAATATTTAATTATTACGTTTTTAGTATTGATTGCAAACTCAGTGACATTCGTCTTTATAAATCCACTTATTTTATCTAATGGTCATGATATGTCATTCGTTTCATTAGCACTTCTAGTAAATGGAATCGCTGGCGTTATTGGAACATCATTGGGTGGTATATTCTCCGATAAAATTACAAGTAAGCGTTGGTTAATGATTTCTGTTTCTATTTTTATCGTTATGATGTTACTTATGAATTTAATCTTACCTGGTTCAGGTCTATTGTTAGCAGGACTATTTATTTGGAATATCATGCAATGGAGTACTAATCCAGCAGTGCAAAGCGGTGTGATTCAACATGTTGAAGGCGACACAAGCCAAGTAATGAGTTGGAACATGTCTAGTTTAAACGCTGGTATTGGTGTTGGCGGCATTATTGGAGGCTTGGTCATGACACATGTTTCTGTTCAAGCTATCACGTATACGAGTGCCATCATTGGCGCATTAGGATTAATCGTTGTTTTCACATTGAAAAATAATCATTATGCTAAAACATTTAAATCATCATAATTCTCATATGAAAAGCACGCCTGCTATCAAATTCAGGTGTGCTTTTTTAGATGCGATAACGTTATTGATATGTGCGATAATAGCGACGTTCATTATGATACATCGGCCAAGGCATTTTACCGCTTTTAGCAAAATTAGCTAAATCATTTTGCATTTGTCGACTTAAAAATTTAAGGTGAGCAGTTGTTGGATATTGATGTGCTGCTAATATTTGTAAGTTTCCGAACCAAAATACCATATCTAGAATATGGTAAGCACTGCGATAGTGTGCGCTAGAAGTATCATGCCATGCAAATTCAGCAAGCCATAGTTGTGCGTTTGAATCTTGTATATTAAGATGTTGTAAAAATTGCTTCATCGGCTGTTTGAAATAACAATGTGTAATCGCTAAAGATTGTTGCTTCGCAGTCTGAACATCTTCGTATTTTAAAGGAATATCATTTAATTCCATAATGTCGATAAAGCGTTGCGGCGATAATTTTTTCTGTTCACTAGTAATATAAATATCGCCTTCATCTTTTGTATAACATGCAAAAATTGGTTTCGTTGTTGGATAATCATTTTGTATATAATCTGTTTTAATAGGCGCATATATTAAATCAAGCCCTTTAGAAGGTCCTCGAGATTGTTTTAGCTTCGCCATCAGCATAAGAATATCATCTGTCGATAATGATGTAACATCATCTGTATCTAAATAATCGCGCATCATTTTTTGGAAATATTGTGCTTTATTGCGTGCACTCTTAAGGGTGTCTAATCGTAGTGCGCCACTTAGTAGAACGACTTTATGGAAGTATGGCTCAATGTCAGGTATTTTAAGTAAAGTCAAAATGCTCATACTGCCTGCAGACTGACCCATTAAAGTAATGTTATTAGCGTCGCCACCAAAGGATTCAATAAATTGATGCACCCATTTTATGACATTGATTTGATCTGAAAGTCCATTATTGGAATGAAAATCTTTATTAAAATATGACCAGTCTAAATATCCTAATGCGCCTAAACGATAATTGCATGTAATAACGATAATGTCGTTATTTTGTACTAAATGTGCCGGTTGATAGAGTTCGGCTGTACCATGACCATTTTCAAAACTACCACCATAAAAATAAATGATGACAGGTTTCTTCGTCTGATCATTATGTTGTTTCCAAATATTTAGATATAAACAGTCTTCATGTTCAGTAAAAGTTGTAGATTGTGAGGAGAAAAAATCTTCTAATTTGTTGTCTGGTTGCGGTGGGATGGGTTGTATTTCAGTTGCATCAATTGGCTCTGACCATTGTGTTTTTAACGTAGAATGTTTAAAGCGATTGTCATGAACTGGTGGTTCTGCATAAGGAATGCCTAAGAAGATATCTAAACCATCTTGTGTAATACCATGAATTTGACCACCTGTAGTATTAATCTTCATATTTATTAACCTCCTTTATCATCCCCAATTTAATCATACCACGGTCTATAGATGATAGGTGACAAGTATAACAAGACAATTTTGTGACTGAATCAGACTAGCTTGATATCTGTTTTAACTCAAACCATTTTCAGCATTATATGATGTTCTTCTACAGTGACATTTCATTACAATATCACTCTCGCCACATTGTTATGTTAGTTATTTATAACCGATTTTCAAAATAAAAAACCAACCAAGATGTTGAAATCAATGGTTGGTTAATGTGTGTGTGTTGAAATCATATATGGCATTGCATTTTAAAATATTTAATGAGATGACTTTGATTCATTATTTAGTGACTCGCGCATCTTTGTATTGATTCGTGTTGCGCGACGGAAATAGACGCTTTCAAATGAACTCGTTGTACCGATGTAATAGAATATAAGCGCCACAACAATAATAACGATAAAGTCAAATGGATAGTGAATCATATTTAAGCCTTTAAATTCTTTGCTTCCTATAAATGACAGTATTGATAGCACGATTAAATATACAATAATCCATAAGCTACCACCAATTTGTTTCTTTGTATTACGCCAATTCATACGGTATTCATAGAAGAAGTAGATTGGTAATCCAAGTATAATGATTAAAATAACTTCAGCCGTTGTTGGCCACATTGCCCAATATATAGCTAATGAAGCTAATACAAATGATAATGGTGCCATTACTTTTAAAATTTTTGCTCTAAATGGACGAGTCATTGTTGGTCCCATTTTTCTTAATGCAATCACTGTCGTTGGGCCAGTTAAATAGGCTACTAAAGTTGCAGTAGAAATAACTGCTGCTAGCGTACCCCAATCTCTAAATAATGTAACCATAATCATACTAATGATGGCATTAAAGATGATTGCTACACGTGGGATATGATATTTTTCATTCATCTTCCCAAGAAATTTAGGGATATGTCCATTTTTCTCCATTGCTCGTAAAACTCGACCTGTAACGGCGACAAATGACACGCCAGTACCGAATGGTGATACAAAAGCTTCAATATATAGTAAAATTGCGAGCCAATTAATTCCTAATAAGATAGCTAAATCTGCAAATGGTGAATTGAAGTTGATGCCATTCCATCCACTATGTTGTAACATTGATTGAGGCATAGAAGTGATAAACGTACTTTGTAAAATGATGTACAACACTGCACTGATTGACAGTGAAATAGCGATGCCTCTTGCGATATTTTTTTCAGGATTTTTAATTTCTGAACCCATATTAATAATTGTCTGGAATGAATTGAATGAAAAAATAATCCCTGATGCTGTTGTTGCAGCAAAAATCGGTGCACTTCCGTAAGGCATAAATGTGCTTGCCGAATGGCCGTAATTTGAAGTGTCGAATCCTGATAACATCAACATGATGATGGTTAACATGGGTACGCCTAATTTAAATACAGAAATTAAACTCGTAAATGATGTTAAAAGTTTTACGGACCAATAGTTTAATAATGAAAAAATAACAATGATGAGATATACAGCTAGCAATCCGTATGTGCTAATAGAGCCATTTTCCATTAAATATCTCATTGGTTTCGCCCAATGCCACGGCCAAGAACTCATATATTGAACAGCTGACACAGCTTCGATAGGTATTATTGTCACCAAAGACACCCAATTCGCCCAAGCAGCAATAAAGCCTAATAATGAGCCATGTGTATACTGGGCATAGTTACTCATGCCACCTGATTGAGGAAACATTGTGCCGATTTCAATGTAGTTATAGGCAATGGTTCCAATGACTAGGAATCCAAGAACCCATGATATGATTGCTACTGGTCCAGCTATTGATGATGCTTCCCACGCACCAAATAGCCAACCAGATCCTATTAAAGAGCCTAACCCTAATAAGACTAATTGGGATAGATTGATTTTGTCGTTGTGCAATTGCTTGTCTTTATTCATAAATACTCCTTCGTTATTGCCAAAAATACAAAAAATAATATGCGACAATTATACGCTTATTATAATAATAGTCAAATGCATTTTTTGTAAGAACGCAAAAGCATTTGTAAAATTAGTTTTTTATAAAATTAGGATATATAATACAATGTGTATTGAAAAACAAAATGGAAGTGATGACTATGAGTGAGAAACAATCAAATGAACAAGTTGAAGCATTTTTAAATAAAGAGAGTCAATGGCAAGAAGAATATAAATATTTGAGAGCGTTAATCTTTAATGAAACAGAATTAGAGGAAGCGTATAAATGGATGCATCCTTGTTACACGTTGAATAATAAAAATGTAGTACTTATCCATGGCTTCAAAAATTATGTTGCACTATTATTTCATAAAGGTGCCATTTTGGAGGATAAATATCATACACTCATTCAACAGACTGAAAAGGTGCAAGCAGCTCGTCAGTTACGATTTGAAAATTTAACAGAGATTCAAGCACGTAGCGAAGAAATTAAATATTATCTAGCTGAAGCAATTAAAGCTGAAAAAGCTGGTAAAAAAGTTGAAATGAAGAAAACAGAGGAATATGTTATTCCTAAAGAGTTAGAAGCTAAGTTCGAAGAAATGCCACAGTTAGAGTCTTCATTTTATAAATTAACGCCAGGCAGACAACATCAATATATATATCATATTGGACAAGCTAAACGCAGTGAAACAAGACAAAAGCGTGTTGAAAAGTATATTAACCAAATACTAGAAGGTAAAGGGATGCATGATAAGTAATTAATGAGTAAAGCATACCGGTTATACAACAACATACAAGATGACACGAAACAACCAATGGCTCATGCTGTTGGTTGTTTTTTTAGGTGTGTCTGTCATGGGCAACACTTTGACGTTGGAATTCCGTTACAGGCTTGGGAGTAGAAAATGTTAGCAAAAGGCAAGGGTGTCTACAATGAATGATGAAGATATTAAAATATAAGGATGACTTTGTGAGTGGCGGATGGGCGGTTGTCCGTCTGTAACAATGGATGCGTGTGCATTATTACAAAAATTCGACTTTTGTAATAATATTTCACATTTTCGACACTTTTTTGCTATAAAACAACCAATTGAGCGATAATAAATTCGCTTTTAAAAAATATGAGTTATCTATTTAGTTGCCAAAGATAAAATAATAATGTTTAATAACATCATATAGAGTATGTTAGTTTTAAATGTCGAATATACGAATGTGCAAACAAAGTAATCGGTAGAAATTCAACATACATAGCGCCGTTTACTGTTAAGTATTCACATTACAGATGAAAAATATAAAATTCTACATAATCAAGACCATGATGTGTACTTGTTTAACTTATGACTCTATTTGTTTAACAATTGCGATAATGGTCTTTTTATTTTATGCGTATCATTCGTCATATTTTTTATGAGGAAGGAGAAATGATTATGTTAAGTATTAAGCATTTAACGAAAATTTATTCTGGTAATAAAAAGGCAGTAGATGACATCTCTTTAGATATTCAATCTGGGGAATTTATCGCATTTATTGGAACCAGTGGAAGTGGTAAAACGACTGCTTTAAGAATGATAAACCGTATGATTGAAGCGACAGAAGGACAAATTGAAATTGATGGTAAAGATGTTCGGAGTATGAATCCTGTCGAATTGCGTCGAAGCATTGGTTATGTTATTCAACAAATTGGGTTAATGCCTCATATGACGATTAAAGAGAATATTGTATTGGTACCCAAATTGTTGAAATGGACTAAAGAAGAAAAGGATAAACGTGCAAAGGAATTAATTAAACTTGTGGATTTACCGGAGTCATTTTTAGAGCGTTATCCAGCAGAACTATCAGGTGGGCAACAACAACGTATCGGTGTCGTAAGAGCACTTGCGGCCGAACAAGATATTATTTTAATGGATGAACCTTTTGGTGCATTGGATCCTATTACGAGAGATACGTTACAAGATTTAGTTAAAACGTTACAACGAAAATTAGGCAAGACGTTTATCTTTGTAACACATGATATGGATGAAGCGATTAAATTAGCAGACAAAATTTGTATTATGTCAGAAGGTAAGGTGGTGCAATTTGATACACCAGACAATATTTTAAGACATCCCGCAAATGATTTTGTACGTGATTTTATAGGACAAAATAGACTGATTCAAGACCGTCCCAATGACAAGACTGTAGAAGGTGTAATGATTAAACCAATCACGATACAGGCAGA
>NZ_JACYHC010000053.1:0-569 GCF_017152085.1 Staphylococcus sp. EG-SA-2 | reverse complement strand
TTTTGATTAAAAGTGACATAGTGATAGAAGAGAAGGCCACACGCTTGGAATCTTAAACCAAGGTGTGGCCCTTTTTATTATTGATGGCTATTTAATTTTATAAATCTTGTCACTAAACTTACTACAAGCAATATTAAACCAATAAATAAAGCCATTATTGCTGTATTACTTTCGTTGTTTACTCCTGTTTTTGGCAATTCTTTCAATTGTTGCTTATGTACTGACTTGCTCTTGCTATCCAAATGAATACTTTGTTGTTTAGCCATTTGTTTATTACTTTTTGTGTGAATATCATTTGCTTTAATACTTGGATTTACAGCACTATTATTCGATGTTCCATTTGCGTTTTTCAACTGATTAATAACATTTGGATCTTTCGTGCCATCTATTAAATTATCTGGATGTTTTAGTAAATGTCTGCAGTCGGATACTATTTTAGAATCTTTTGCCTTTACCGCATTATTCGGCACCTCATTATCATCTTTCAACTGCTTGATAACATCTGGATCTTTCGTGCCATCTATTAAATTATCAAGTTTTTTCACACGTGCTATGTCACTAACTGGCCC
>NZ_JACYHC010000052.1:0-569 GCF_017152085.1 Staphylococcus sp. EG-SA-2 | reverse complement strand
GTTACGTGACTCAAAAACGTTGGTGGACAATGAACTTGATCTTAGGTTTCGTCTACTTTATTATCTGGATTGGTTTAGGATCACTTTGGATGAAAGTAATTGGTATATTTTAAAATATTTAAATTAGCGCTCGAATCTCATTGATTTGGGCGCTTTTTAATTTGTATTTAAAATCAACCTTTGCTAAATCAAGACTCCCTTTTTAAAATACGTTTATCCTTTAAATCATTGCGTGCTTCACTAAAAATCTATATAACGCTTTAAATCATTGCGTAACATCACAGAAAATACATTTCTGTATAAACGCGCTTCGTTGATTAACATTACGTATGCCCTCATAAATCATGAAATTAAAAACACCTTCGTTTAAATTCATTTTAAGTGCGAATTCAACGAAAGTGATTTATTTCATATTTAATGTTTCAAATTTATACAGCTGTCGCTGTTACTGCACACATACCTCAGTCTCACCTTATCATGACACAAAGGATATTGAAAACACGTATAATTATCTTTCCTCGTATTTTATAGGGTTTTTGCGACCGGATGTTTCTTCAATTTAATGTATT
>NZ_JACYHC010000051.1:0-570 GCF_017152085.1 Staphylococcus sp. EG-SA-2 | reverse complement strand
GTTACGTGACTCAAAAACGTTGGTGGACAATGAACTTGATCTTAGGTTTCGTCTACTTTATTATCTGGATTGGTTTAGGATCACTTTGGATGAAAGTAATTGGTATATTTTAAAATATTTAAATTAGTGCTCGAATCTCATTGATTTGGGCGCTTTTTAATTTGTATTTAAAATCAACCTTTGCTAAATCAAGACTCCCTTTTTAAAATACGTTTATCCTTTAAATCATTGCGTGCTTCACTGAAAATTTGTATAAAGATTTAAGTCATTACGTAACATCACATAAAATACATTTCTATACTATTCCGTTTCATTGATCAACATTACGTATGCCCTCATAAATCATGAAATAAAAAAACACCTTCGTTTAAATTCATTTTAAGTGCGAATTCAACGAAAGTGATTTATTTCATATTCAATGTTTTAAATTTATACAGCTGTCACTGTTACTGCACACATACCTCAGTCTCACCTTATCATGACACAAAGGATATTGAAAACACGTATAATTATCTTTCCTCGTATTTTATAGGGTTTTTGCGACCGGATGTTTCTTCAATTTAATGTATT
>NZ_JACYHC010000050.1:0-571 GCF_017152085.1 Staphylococcus sp. EG-SA-2 | reverse complement strand
TTGCATAGGCGAATGTTTATTTGATTAACTTTTAAACAAGTAAATAAGTTATTAGGAGTTGAAAGGTGTAATGACTGAAAAAGAAAAAATGTTAGCAGAAAAATGGTACGATGCAAACTTTGATCAAGACTTAATCAATGAACGTGCACGAGCGAAAGATATTTGCTTTGAATTAAATCATACAAAGCCGAGTGATACAAATAAAAGAAAGGAATTAATCGATCAATTATTTCAAACAACAACAGACAATGTAAGTATTTCGATTCCTTTTGATACAGATTATGGTTGGAACGTTAAACTAGGAAAAAATGTCTATGTAAACACCAATTGTTATTTTATGGATGGTGGACAGATTACAATTGGCGATAATGTTTTTATAGGACCTAATTGTGGATTCTACACAGCAACACATCCACTTAATTTTTATCATAGAAATGAAGGTTATGAAAAAGCCGGACCCATTCATATTGGCAGTAATACTTGGTTTGGCGGTCATGTAGCCGTGTTACCAGGGGTGACGATTGGAGAAGGCAGTGTGATTGGTGCTGGTAGTGTTGTCACTAAAGATATT
>NZ_JACYHC010000049.1:0-571 GCF_017152085.1 Staphylococcus sp. EG-SA-2 | reverse complement strand
TTGCATAGGCGAATGTTTATTTGATTAACTTTTAAACAAGTAAATAAGTTATTAGGAGTTGAAAGGTGTAATGACTGAAAAAGAAAAAATGTTAGCAGAAAAATGGTACGATGCAAACTTTGATCAATACTTAATCAATGAACGTGCACGAGCGAAAGATATTTGCTTTGAATTAAATCATACAAGACCGAGTGCTACAAATAAAAGAAAGGAATTAATTGATCAATTATTTCAAACAACAACAGACAATGTAAGTATTTCGATTCCTTTTGATACAGATTATGGTTGGAACGTTAAACTAGGAAAAAATGTCTATGTAAACACCAATTGTTACTTTATGGATGGTGGACAGATTACAATTGGCGATAATGTTTTTATAGGACCTAATTGTGGATTCTACACAGCGACACATCCACTTAATTTCCATCATAGAAATGAAGGTTTTGAAAAAGCCGGACCCATTCATATTGGCAGTAATACTTGGTTTGGCGGTCATGTAGCCGTGTTACCAGGGGTGACGATTGGAGAAGGCAGTGTGATTGGTGCTGGTAGTGTTGTCACTAAAGATATT
>NZ_JACYHC010000048.1:0-571 GCF_017152085.1 Staphylococcus sp. EG-SA-2 | reverse complement strand
AATATAATCTGAGTACTATAGGCATCTCATTGATATGATTCTTACTAACAGACATTAAAATCAAACCTTCAATTCGTCTCTATAGAGCGTTCTCTTTATTATCTTCTAGTTACAAATTATTGATTGTCACTGCGCTGTTGTTGCTCATTCGATTCTAAAGCATCATATAATTGAGATACTTTATGCGCAACTTGTTCTACAATCATTTTCACACCATTTCGTAGTTTATTAACACCGTTTGTCATTTGACCTATCGCAATCATATTTGTTAATGTTCCAAACCTTGGACTAATAACTTGATTGGTTTCCGGAATGATTTGTATGCCTCCCATTGGGTGTGCTTGTACAATTTGTCTATTTTCAAGATTTTTAATTAATTGATCATCTTGATCCAATTCATTTAAATGACTTTTTGCACCTGTCGCGTTAATGACAACATTATATATGTCTACTGATTCTTGGTTTTTGTATGAAAAATAATACAACTTGCCATCATGTTTCACATCTTCTAAATCTTTTTTCAAAATTAAAGACTTATTTTCTATTAATTCAATAATTAGTTCAGCAGTTC
>NZ_JACYHC010000047.1:0-571 GCF_017152085.1 Staphylococcus sp. EG-SA-2 | reverse complement strand
GTCCACGTTCTATTGCACGCTCTTCAACTTGAATGACTGATACATCTTCTTTACCTGGATAATTAATAATCTTTTTAATCGAATAAATACCACCATTACCTTTATCACTATTTGGATGTGCAGTAATACGATCGCCCACTTTGTAATTTTTCGACACATGTTTATTTGTTAAAATAGTATTCTTTCCAACTACAAATCCAGTTGCACTTTTAAAAGCAACTACACCAGTATATGGAAAAATATTAGTATCTTGAATTTTTGTGACATTATTTTCTGCTTTGGCAGTTTGTTGAACTTCCTCAACCAATGTTGTTCCAATACCTGTTACAGATGTTAAAATTGTTAAAGTTGCTAAACTCTTGATGACTACGTTTTTGTTCATTTTAAGTTCCTCTTTTTTAATTATTTTGATATCTAGATACATAATTCAGTATATTTAGTTGGTTATGTAACCGTTTTCTTAATCACTCTTTAAAAAATCAACTTCACGAATGAATTGATGATACTTATTTTTCAATATTATTTTGAATAAATTCTTTTAATTGTGGTGTGAAATAAACACCGAAATTCT
>NZ_JACYHC010000046.1:0-571 GCF_017152085.1 Staphylococcus sp. EG-SA-2 | reverse complement strand
GTCCACGTTCTATTGCACGCTCTTCAACTTGAATGACTGATACATCTTCTTTACCTGGATAATTAATAATCTTTTTAATCGAATAAATACCACCATTACCTTTATCACTATTTGGATGTGCAGTAATTCTATCGCCCACTTTGTAATTTTTCGACACATGTTTATTTGTTAAAATAGTATTCTTTCCAACTACAAATCCAGTTGCACTTTTAAAAGCAACTACACCAGTATATGGAAAAATATTTGTATCTTTAACTTTTGTGACATTATTTTCTGCTTTGGCAGTTTGTTGTACTTCCTCAACCAATGTTATTCCAATACCTGTTACAGATGTTAAAATTGTTAATGCTGCTAAACTCTTGATGACTACGTTTTTGTTCATTTTAAGTTCCTCTTTTTTAATTATTTTGATATCTAGATACATAATTCAGTATATTTAGTTAATTATGTAACCGTTTTCTTAATCACTCTTTAAAAAATCAACTTCACGAATGAATTGATGATACTTATTTTTCAATATTATTTTGAATAAATTCTTTTAATTGTGGTGTGAAATAAACACCGAAATTCT
>NZ_JACYHC010000045.1:0-572 GCF_017152085.1 Staphylococcus sp. EG-SA-2 | reverse complement strand
GCAGCAACTGGTAACGTTAATAAAGTTGCTATCATTGTTATAACAATATCTAATCCTGACTTATCTAAAAAGATTGTTAACGCAATGGCAGTTAACACTGGATTAAATCCGGCTAACCCATCATTAATCTCTGCTTCACTATAATTAATGTAACGTGCAAATGCATAAGCTATGATACTACCTACAATAGCCGCTAATCCAATTGTCCAATCGGCTACAAATAATCCTATTAAGATAAATAATCCTGTCCATTTATTACTAATTAACACAACCTGAGAAATATTTTTCAAAAGTACATCTATTATCTTCAAATCTTTCACCTTTCCTTTGAATCATTACTCATTAATATACTACTATTCTATGAAAAGTTATATTAAAAACTATTTTGGTTTTTACATAAATATATTCCACTATTTGTTTTCGATTAGATTGTTTGCTTCAATTTCGGATATGCTAAAAATATAATTTTCTAATTACACATTGAACTTTGTATATTACTTGTTTATCACAACAATTAGGATTAATATAAATTTTGTAAATTGTATCTAATATGAAATTGGGGGTTTTAATTT
>NZ_JACYHC010000044.1:0-8735 GCF_017152085.1 Staphylococcus sp. EG-SA-2 | reverse complement strand
AGTGTTTTTGGACTTTTGCTTTATATTGAATTAAACAAATTATTAAAGTGTAAATGATTTGATAAAAACGGCAAATGACAGTAAAATATTTATAAAGGAGAGTGAGTTTATTGTCTTCAATTTTTACTATGATAATTTATTTCGTAATATTAATGGTGCTTCCTTTATGGGCACAACACAAAGTTAAATCTAACTATGAGAAATATTCACAAGTTAGATCAACTAGTGGTAAAACGGGTCGTGAAGTTGCATTAGAAATTTTACATGCAAACGGTATTTATGATGTCGAAGTTGTTAAAGGTGAAGGATTCTTAACAGATCATTACGATCCTAAAAAGAAAGTTGTTTCACTATCTCCTGCAAACTATGACAGACCATCAGTTGCTGGAACTGCAATTGCAGCCCACGAAGTTGGTCATGCCATTCAAGATCACCAAGGATATTGGTTCTTAAGATTCAGAGCAGCATTAGTACCTGTTGCAAACCTAGGGAGTTCATTAAGTTATATGATCATCATGTTAGGTATTATCTTAACAGCGATAGGTAGTGCATTTGGTTCAACTGCTTTATGGATTGGTGCTGGTTTAATGTCATTAGCGGTATTATTCTCAATTGTTACGTTACCAGTTGAGTTTGATGCGAGTTCAAGAGCGATGAAACAAATTACGGCATTGAACATTGTAAATGAAAAAGAATACAAGCATGCGCGTAAAGTATTATCTGCAGCAGCAATGACTTATGTTGCAGCAACTGCTGTCGCTGTAGCAGAGCTTGTACGTATTATTTTGATTGCGCGTTCAAGTGATTAATCTTATAGATTAACAATTAACTTAAATTAGACACTTATTAACTAGCTAATCACATTTTGTGTGATTGCTAGTTTTTTTGTGCTTATTTTTCTAATGGTAGATTATTCATTATATTATTTTATTGTAGTGGTACGAATCATAAAGTTATAATCCCAATTTCAATTGATTTAATTTAGTTAGGAATGCATTACATTTATATAAACTGAATTATTAAACTTCTAAAATAAACAACTTGTCATCTAGTTTAGCTAGAGTCAGTAGATTGCACTAAACATGCATGAGACTTCAAATTGATATATACTATATTAGAAATGCAATATAAGGAGAACGTAGAAATGAAATCAATGGTAGAAATGCAACGTGAAGTTGATGAATATATTGGACAATTTAAAACAGGATATTTTTCACCATTAGCTAACTTAGCTAGATTGACTGAAGAAGTGGGCGAACTTGCACGTGAAATAAATCATACCTATGGTGAAAAAAAGAAGAAAGATTCAGAGGAAGCAAATACGATTAAAGCAGAATTAGGTGATAATTTATTTGTGTTGTTATGTTTAGCGAATTCAATGGGAATAGATATGACAGAGAGCTTTAATGAAACAATGGAAAAGTTTAATACAAGAGATAAAAATCGATTCGAAAGAAAGTGAATTTAAAAATATATGCTTTATTTGGATTTGATTAAGATTAAAAACATAGACCAATGAATTGCATCGCATGAAATTATATTATTTTTAAAGTAAGTAGAACTAGATAAATGATTATATATACAACACCTGTTTTTAGATATTTGAAATTATAAACTCAACATTACTATAAACTTAAATTTAAACAATTATCTACGCATCGAGAATAATAGAAAGAGAAATAGAAAGAAAGGATGGGCAAGCGAATGAAGATAGGTATAACATGTTACCCGTCCATGGGTGGTTCTGGAATTATTGCCACAGAATTAGGAATTAAATTAGCAGAGCGAGGTCACGAAGTACATTTTATCACTTCAAATATCCCGTTTAGAATAAGAAAACCATTGCCGAATATGATTTTTCATCAAGTTGAAGTGAATCAATATGCAGTATTTCAATATCCACCGTATGATATTACGTTAAGTACTAAAATCGCTGAAGTTATTAAAGAATATGATCTTGATTTGTTGCATATGCACTATGCTGTACCTCATGCAATTTGTGGAATTTTAGCTCGTGAGATGTCAGGTAAAGATATAAAAATTATGACAACGCTACACGGTACTGATATTACTGTTTTGGGCTATGATCATTCACTCCAAGGTGCAATTAAATTTGGCATTGAAAAAAGTGATATTGTGACAAGTGTGAGTAAATCTTTAGCGCAAGAAACACATGAAATTATCGAAACTAACAAAGAAATTATACCGATTTATAATTTTGTACGTGAAAATGAGTTTCCAACTAAACATAACACAGCATTAAAATCACAATTTGGTATAGCACCAGATGAAAAAGTGTTAATACATGTATCGAATTTTAGACAAGTAAAACGCATAGATACTATTATAGAAACATTTGCAAAAGTACGTGAAAAGATACCTAGTAAATTAATTTTACTTGGAGATGGTCCTGAATTAGTGCCAATGCGTCAATTGACGAAAGAGTTAAACGTAGAAGAGGATGTTTTATTTTTAGGGAAACAAGATTGTGTAAGTGAATTTTATCAATTATCTGACTTAGTATTATTATTAAGTGAAAAAGAAAGCTTTGGACTAACTTTACTTGAGGCTATGAAAACAGGCGTCGTTCCAATTGGTTCAAATGCCGGTGGAATTAAAGAGGTTATTAAACATGGTGAAACTGGATTTGTTGTAGATGTGGGTGATTGTGATTCAGCGAGTGACTATGCTATCCGTTTACTTGAAGATAAGGCGTTATACAACAAACTTCAGAAAAACATGCTAGCAGATATTGCTGAACGTTTTGGATCAGAACTTATTACAGATCAATATGAGTATTATTATCAAAAAATGCTAAATGAGCATAACAAAAGTAAAGGCGAGTAATAATATGGATAAATCATTATTTGAACAGGCAAGGCCTATATTAGAACAAATTCAAGACAATGGTTTTGAAGCATATTATGTAGGTGGCTCTGTAAGAGATTATGTCATGGGAAGAAATATTCATGATATAGATATCACAACAAGTGCAACGCCGGATGAAATAGAATCTATCTTTAGTCATACGATACCTGTAGGTAAAGAACATGGCACCATAAATGTAGTTTTTAATGATGAAAATTATGAAGTGACAACATTCCGGGCTGAAGAAGATTATGTCGATCACCGTAGACCAAGTGGTGTTACATTTGTTCGGGATTTATACGAAGATTTGCAACGAAGAGATTTCACGATGAATGCGATAGCAATGGATACAGCATACAAATTGTATGATTATTTTGATGGTCAACAAGATATTAATAATCGAATAATAAGAACTGTAGGTATAGCTGAGGAACGATTCCAAGAAGATGCTTTACGTATGATTCGATGTTTAAGATTCCAGTCACAATTATCATTTGATATTGCAATGGAAACATTTGAAGCGATGCGTACACAAATGGCAGATATTAAATTTTTATCAATTGAGCGTATAGTGATTGAACTAACTAAATTAATGCGAGGTATTAATGTTGAAGAGAGTTTTAATCATTTAAAATCGCTGAAAGCATTTAATTATATGCCATATTTCGAACAACTTGATATGAATCAAATTAATGTAACTGAACCAATTGATTTAGAATTGTTGATTGCTATAGTGTCAGTTAAATTTGATATTAATTACTCATTGAAGCCTTTAAAGCTAAGTAACCGACAAGTAAAAGATATCAATCAATATATTCAAATTATGAATGCATTACCAAGTATTATTACAAAAGAACAATTAAAAATGTTTGTTTATGATTATGATACGAATCTCATTAAAAATGTAATGGTTGCAGCAGACGTGTTAAAGGCAAATGATATTCAAGGACATGAACCATTAATCGTTAACCTTCAAACGATTGATGAAACATTACATCGTTTACCTATGCATAATAGAAAAGACATGATGGTTAATGGCGGTGTACTTATGGCACATTTAAATGCCAAAAGTGGTCCGTGGTTAAAAGATGTGCTAAGACAAATTGAGATAGCGATTGTAACAGGTAAAGTAAGCAACGAAGAAACTGAAATTTTGAAATGGGTGGATAATCATGTCAAAATATAGTCAAGATGTACTTCAATTACTCTATAAAAATAAACCGAATTATATATCTGGACAAAGCATTGCGGAATCACTTAATATTTCACGCACTGCAGTAAAAAAGGTGATTGACCAATTAAAGTTAGAGGGATGTAAAATTGATTCAGTAAATCATAAAGGGCATTTATTACAACAACTCCCAGATATTTGGTATCAGGGTATAATAGACCAATATACAAAAAGTTCTGCTTTGTTTGATTTTAGTGAAGTATACGATTCAATAGATTCTACACAACTTGCTGCGAAAAAGTCACTTGTTGGAAATCAATCTTCATTTTTTATCTTGAGTGATGAACAAACGAAAGGTCGTGGGCGATTTAATAGACATTGGAGTTCTTCAAAAGGGCAAGGACTTTGGATGTCTGTCGTGTTAAGACCTAACGTTGCATTCTCAATGATATCTAAATTTAATTTATTTATTGCATTAGGGATAAGAGATGCGATTCAACATTTTAGTCAAGATGAAGTCAAAGTGAAATGGCCGAATGATATATATATTGATAATGGTAAAGTGTGTGGTTTCTTAACTGAAATGGTTGCTAATAATGATGGTATAGAAGCAATAATATGTGGTATAGGTATTAATTTGACGCAACAACTAGAAAACTTTGATGAAAGTATTAGACATAGAGCAACAAGTATACAATTACATGATAAAAATAAATTAGATAGATATCAATTTTTAGAGAGATTACTTCAAGAAATTGAAAAAAGATATAATCAATTTTTAACGTTACCTTTTTCTGAAATTCGTGAAGAATATATTGCAGCTTCTAATATTTGGAATAGAACGTTGCTATTTACAGAAAATGATAAACAGTTTAAAGGACAAGCAATTGATTTAGATTACGATGGCTATCTAATTGTTAGAGATGAAGCGGGTGAATCACACCGTTTAATTAGTGCAGATATAGATTTTTAACACTAAAGCAAGGAGAGATAGCTATGGGTATGGCAACCTATGCCGTTGTGGATTTGGAAACAACAGGCAACCAATTAGATTTTGACGATATCATTCAAATTGGTATAACGTTTGTGCGCAATAACCAAATTATTGATACATATCATTCTATGATTAGAACAAATTTAGAGATTCCGCCGTTCATTCAAGCGTTAACATCCATTGAAGAAAATATGCTACAACAAGCGCCATATTTTAATCAAGTTGCACAAGAAATCTACGATAAGATAAAAGATTGCATTTTTGTCGCTCATAATGTAGATTTTGATTTGAATTTTATTAAAAAGGCATTTAAAGATTGTAATATTCAATATCGTCCCAAAAAAGTTATAGATACACTAGAAATCTTTAAAATAGCTTTTCCTACAGATAAAAGCTATCAATTAAGTGAATTAGCAGAGGCACATGGTATTACCTTAGCAAATGCCCATCGAGCTGACGAAGATGCCGCTACTACTGCTAAATTGATGATATTAGCTTTTGAAAAATTTGAAAAGTTACCGTTAGATACTTTGAAGCAATTATATTATTTAAGTAAACAGTTGAAATACGATTTGTATGATATTTTCTTTGAGATGGTTAGGCAATATGATGCAAAGCCATTGGATAAATCGTACGAAAAGTTCGAACAGATTATCTATCGTAAGCAAGTTGATTTTAAAAAGCCGACAACAAATTATAATGGCAGCTTGAAGTCTTTATATAGCAAAGCTGTAGATCAACTTGGCTTAACATATCGACCGCAACAATTATATTTAGCGGAAACTATATTAGATCAGCTCATGCATAGTGAAAAAGCAATGATTGAAGCATCACTAGGCAGTGGTAAATCATTAGCATATTTACTTGCGGCCTTGATGTATAATATTGAAACTGGGAAGCATGTCATGATTTCTACCAATACTAAATTACTGCAAAGTCAATTGTTAGAAAAAGATATTCCAGCAATGAATGAAGCGTTAAATTTTAAAATTAATGCACTATTGATTAAAAGTAAAAGTGATTACATTTCATTGGGACTTATTAGTCAAATTTTAAAAGATGACACAAGTAATTACGAAGTGAATATCTTGAAAATGCAATTGTTAATTTGGATTACAGAGACGCCGTCCGGAGATATACAGGAATTAAATTTAAAAGGTGGTCAAAAGATGTATTTTGACCAGAAAATTGAAACATATGTACCGGCACGTCACGATGTTCATTATTATAATTTTATTAAGCGAAATGCACAGAACATTCAAATTGGTATTACAAATCATGCACATTTAATTCATTCTGATGTTGAAAATTCAATATATCAATTGTTTGATGATTGTATAGTGGATGAAGCACATCGCTTACCAGACTATGCCTTAAATCAAGTGACAAATGAGTTGAGTTATGCTGATATTAAATATCAGCTTGGTTTGATTGGTAAAAACGAAAATGAAAAATTGTTAAAGGCAATCGATCAACTGGAAAAGCAGCGAATTTTGGAAAAATTAGATATTGCACCAATTGATATTTTTGGCTTGAAGGCTAGTATGAATGAGATTCATGAGTTAAATGAGCAATTGTTCTCAACGATATTTACGATTATCAATGATTCTGATGTTTATGATGATGATATTCATCGCTTCCATAATGTATTTACTTTTGAAACAAAAGACATTTTGAAGGATTTACATGCGATTATCGATAAGTTAAATAAAACGCTAGAAATATTCAATGGCATTAGTCATAAAACAGTTAAATCATTACGGAAACAGTTGTTGTATTTAAAAGATAAATTTAAAAATATCGAACAAAGTTTAAAAGCTGGACATACTAGTTTCATTTCAATTAAAAATTTATCTCAAAAATCAACAATACGTTTATATGTGAAAGATTACGCTGTAAAAGATGTATTAACGAAACAAGTATTGGAAAAATTTAAATCACTCATTTTTATATCTGGTACTTTAAAATTTAATCATTCGTTTGAAGCTTTTAAACAGTTATTCAACAAAGATGTTCACTTTAATACATTTGAAGTTAACACGTCGTTACAAAGTGCAAAAAATACAAGTGTATTTATACCGAGTGATGTAGCATCTTATCAATATAAAAATATAGATGAGTATGTAGCATCGATTGTAAGCTATATTATTGAATATACGACTATAACGTCATCAAAATGTTTAGTCTTATTTACGAGTTATAAAATGATGCATATGGTACAAGATATGCTAAATGAATTGCCAGAATTTGAAGATTATGTTGTATTAACACAACAGCAGAACCAAAATTATAAAATAGTACAACAGTTTAATAATTTTGATAAGGCCATACTGCTTGGTACGTCAACATTTTTTGAAGGTTTTGATTTTCAAGCAAATGGTATTAAATGTGTGATGATAGCGAAGTTACCGTTTATGAACAAGCATAATGCAAAATATTGGCTTATGGATTCTGAATTCACTTCAACTTTCAAGGAATATGTATTACCTGATGCAGTTACACGTTTTAGACAAGGACTTGGAAGATTAATTAGAAGTGAAAATGATCGCGGCATAATAGTTTCATTTGATGATCGACTTATAAACAGTAATTATAAAAACTTTTTTGAACAAACACTTGAAAATTATCGTCAGAAAAAAGGCGACATTCAACAGTTTGGAAAATTATTAAGACAAATTCAAAAAAAGAAAAAGTGAAATACAAAGTAAAATTCTTGTGACATGACATGTGCTATGTTCTGTTACAAGAATTTTTGTTTGGTCGTCAAAATTTGAGTTTTATAATTAAACTTGAATGTTAGCACAAAAAACGACCTTCATACTAATAATATTGAGGCTTTATTATATATTTTGTCTGAAACTGATGATTGTATTGTCTTAATATAAATTAATGTTCAAATCTGTGCGTAAATCATTACCATTTACACGTTATCTTTTAGTCTAGTTCTAGAACTTGAAAGCGGATTTTGTTAAAATGAATGAGTATTGTATAACGAAAAAATAAATAGGAGAATGGTTATGAAAACAACGATTAAACAAGCGAAAGATCATTTAAACCAAGACGTTACAATTGGTGCTTGGTTAACAAATAAACGTTCAAGTGGTAAAATCGCCTTTTTACAATTACGTGATGGAACAGGCTTTATGCAAGGCGTAGTAGTTAAATCAGAAGTTGATGAAGAGGTATTCAAACTTGCGAAAGAAATTGCTCAAGAATCATCTCTATACGTTACAGGCACAATTACAGAAGATAATCGTTCTGACTTAGGATACGAAATGCAAGTGAAATCAATTGAAGTTATTTCAGAAGCGCATGACTATCCGATTACACCTAAAAATCATGGTACAGAATTCTTAATGGATCACCGTCATTTATGGTTACGTTCTAAAAAACAACATGCTGTAATGAAAATTAGAAATGAAGTTATTCGTGCAACGTATGAATTTTTCAACAAAGATGGATTTACAAAGGTTGATCCACCAATTTTGACAGCAAGTGCACCAGAAGGTACAAGTGAATTATTCCATACTAAATACTTTGATCAAGATGCGTTTTTATCTCAAAGTGGTCAGTTATACTTAGAAGCTGCAGCAATGGCACACGGAAAAGTATTTTCATTTGGTCCAACTTTCAGAGCTGAAAAATCAAAAACACGTAGACACTTGATCGAGTTCTGGATGATTGAAGGGGAAATGGCTTTCA
>NZ_JACYHC010000043.1:0-574 GCF_017152085.1 Staphylococcus sp. EG-SA-2 | reverse complement strand
CCAACGTTTGTGCGAAATCTATCTTATGCCTATTTTCTCTGCTAAGTTCCTATACTTCGTCAAACATTTGGCATATCACGAGAGCGCTCGCTACTTTGTCGTTTTGACTATGCATGTTCACTTCTATTTTGGCGAAGTTTCTTCCGACGTCTAGTATGCCAAAGCGCACTGTTATATGTGATTCAATAGGTACTGTTTTAATATACACGATATTTAAGTTCTCTATCATGACATTACCTTTTTTAAATTTACGCATTTCATATTGTATTGTTTCTTCTATAATACTTACAAATGCCGCTTTACTTACTGTTCCGTAATGATTGATTAAAAGTGGTGAAACTTCTACTGTAATTCCATCTTGATTCATTGTTATATATTTGGCGATTTGATCGTTAATTGTTTCACCCATCTGAGGCTGTCTTCCTAAAAGTTGCATAGACTTTAAAACATCTTGTCTATTAATCACACCCACTGTCTTTTTATTACTCGAAACGACAGGAATCAATTCAATACCTTCCCAAATCATCATATGCGCACAACTTGCTACTGTACTCATAGCATTTACATAAATAGG
>NZ_JACYHC010000042.1:0-574 GCF_017152085.1 Staphylococcus sp. EG-SA-2 | reverse complement strand
GCTACAATTAACACTAATAATTGATATTGATAATTATTATCAATTAAATATAATCTTATAGGAGTTGTTAACAACATGAACAAACATCACCCAAAATTAAGGTCTTTCTATTCTATTAGAAAATCAACTCTAGGCGTTGCATCGGTCATTGTCAGTACACTATTTTTAATTACTTCTCAACATCAAGCGCAAGCAGCAGAAAATACAAATACTTCAGATAAAATCTCGGAAAATCAAAATAATAATGCAACTACAACTCAGCAACCTAAGGATACAAATCAAACACAACCTGCTACGCAACCAGTAATCACTGCGAAAAACTATCCTGCAGCGGATGAATCACTTAAAGATGCAATTAAAGATCCTGCATTAGAAAATAAAGAACATGATATAGGTCCAAGAGAACAAGTCAATTTCCAGTTATTAGATAAAAACAATGAAACGCAGTACTATCACTTTTTCAGCATCAAAGATCCAGCAGATGTGTATTACACTAAAAAGAAAGCAGAAGTTGAATTAGACATCAATACTGCTTCAACATGGAAAAAGTTTGAAGTCTATGAAAACAATCAAA
>NZ_JACYHC010000041.1:0-574 GCF_017152085.1 Staphylococcus sp. EG-SA-2 | reverse complement strand
AGTGGTTCTTACACATTAGCCACAGCTAATGTGTACTTAAAAATAGGAATACATGAGTAAAACTCATGCATAAGAAATACTAATTTCTATAGAAAAAGTATTTCTTTATCGTTGTCCCACCCCAACTCGCACATTATCGTAAGCTGACTTTTCGTAAGCTTCTGTGTTGGGGCCCCGCCAACTTGCATTGTCTGTAGAAATTCTTTTCGAAATTCTCTGTGTTGGGGCCCACACCCCAACTCGCATTGCCTGTAGAATTTCTTTTCGAAATTCTCTGTGTTGGGGCCCCTGACTAGAGTTGAAAAAAGCTTGTTGCAAGCGCATTTTCATTCAGTCAACTACTAGCAATATAATATTATAGACCCTAGGACATTGATTTATGTCCCAAGCTCCTTTTAAATGATGTATATTTTTAGAAATTTAATCTAGACATAGTTGGAAATAAAAATAAAACATCGTTGCTTAATTTTGTCATAGAACATTTAAATTAACATCATGAAATTCGTTTTGGCGGTGAAAAAATAATGGATAATAATGAAAAAGAAAAAAGTAAAAGTGAACTATTAGTTGTAAC
>NZ_JACYHC010000040.1:0-574 GCF_017152085.1 Staphylococcus sp. EG-SA-2 | reverse complement strand
CCATGTACTTGGCCAACAATTTCCATATATGGAATTCTTCGTTTAGGGTCTTTACTTTTTGTTCCTTTAATATCGTTTACATCATAATAATCATCAGACGCTTTATTCTCATAATTTTGCACAGATGCATCCTCATTTGAATCAAATGTTTGATCCATTTCTTGTAAAATTTCTTGTTGTTTTTTGAAGTAGTCTTCATCTTTTTCACGTGTATTATTATAACCAGAAGATTCATCATCAGTTATTAAACTTTCAGATGTTTTCGTTACGAATGGATTATATGAATCTTCTTTTATAACTATCTCATCGTTTTGATTTTCTGCCATAAATGACTTACTGTTACTTTCTTCAGATGAAAACGTCTTCTCTTGGTTATTCTCTGTGTTTTGTCTTTGTTCAAATTCGATTTTTTGTTGTTCGAATGAATATAATACTTTATTTTTTTTTGGCACATAATCCAAGTTATTTTTAGGAATTAATATACGGTCTTTAAATGCTTCTTGTATTTTGCTCACTATCAATTGATATAGTTGCTCTTCTTTTGATAAACGCACTTCTAGTTTTGTTGGATGAA
>NZ_JACYHC010000039.1:0-574 GCF_017152085.1 Staphylococcus sp. EG-SA-2 | reverse complement strand
TTTGGCGTTCTAAATCTTCATATAATGAATAGTGATCACCCCAACCTGTTAATCCGATGTTTATCATATATATCACCAATGTCATCATACCATATAACTTTTATCATAATCATTTCAGCGAACTTTAATTTGATGTTTTCGCTTGATTAAAATCTTTCGGCGATCTTCAGCTTGATGTTTTCGTTTGATTATAATCATTTCAGTGAACTTTAGCTCGATAATTTCGTTTAATTATAATCATTTCGGTGACCTTCAGCTCGATAATTTCGTTTGATCATAATCATTTCAGCGAACTTTAGTTTGATGTTTTCGTTTGACTATAATCATTTCAGCGAACTTTAGTTTGATAATTTCGTTTGACTAGATTGGTAAAATAGAAACGCAATCCACAAAAATGGCAAGCACTAAAATAATGTTTGGGAGTGCTTGTGCTTTTGTGGATTGCGGTCGATTATTTATATTGCATGATTTGATTAATTTGATTGATTATATTGGACATGATGGTGTTGGCGGGATGCGTTGTTGCTAGTCGCGGGCTTTGTCCACTCCACATATGTGTTAACTCTTTGTCGCC
>NZ_JACYHC010000038.1:0-574 GCF_017152085.1 Staphylococcus sp. EG-SA-2 | reverse complement strand
GCTACAATTAACACTAATAATTGATATTGATAATTATTATCAATTAAATATAATCTTATAGGAGTTGTTAACAACATGAACAAACATCACCCAAAATTAAGGTCTTTCTATTCTATTAGAAAATCAATTCTAGGCGTTGCATCGGTCATTGTCAGTACACTATTTTTAATTACTTCTCAACATCAAGCACAAGCAGCAGAAAATACAAATACTTCAGATAAAATCTCGGAAAATCAAAATAATAATGCAACTACAACTCAGCCACCAAAGGATACAAATCAAACACAACCTGCTACGCAACCAGCAAACACTGCGAAAACCTATCCTGCAGCGGATGAATCACTTAAAGATGCAATTAAAGATCCTGCATTAGAAAATAAAGAACATGATATAGGTCCAAGAGAACAAGTCAATTTCCAATTATTAGATAAAAACAATGAAACGCAATACTATCACTTTTTCAGCATCAAAGATCCAGCAGATGTGTATTACACTAAAAAGAAAGCAGAAGTTGAATTAGACATCAATACTGCTTCAACATGGAAAAAGTTTGAAGTCTATGAAAACAATCAAA
>NZ_JACYHC010000037.1:0-574 GCF_017152085.1 Staphylococcus sp. EG-SA-2 | reverse complement strand
AATAATATTTTTCAATCCTTTAAATAGAGGAATAGACTGCCGACAGAGTCCGAGACTTTGTGGGTAGTTTTTTTAGTTTTGATAACGGAAGTTAGAGGCTCTCTGTCAAATTGGGCAGATGCGTTCACTATCGGAATTTAGGCTACTAAACATGTCCTAGCTTTAGCTCAGAATGGACGACGGAAGCTGGGCAATCAAACATGGCTAGCTCTATGCCAAAACGGGCAGATGAGCTTGATAACGGAAGTTAGAGGTTCTATGTCAAATTGGGCAGATGCATTCAGTAACGGAAGTTAGGCTAGTAAACGTGTCCTAACTTCCTTTTTGCATTTTGAAGTGTAAAGTTTTCAACATAATACTATTAGTTCGGTCATGTATCGGACTGATGGAAAAGCGTTTCACTTTTAATGACTCATTAAGAACGGCCTGAAAATGTTTGGCGTATTAAGTGCAATGATAGTTTTGACATTTAGTTTCTAATTGGTCATTACTGCCGAGCAAATCTAGTAGAGTAATCATGTAAATCTTTAATGTGTCAGTTGGTTCACTAGCGGTGTTAACAATTACGGAAATT
>NZ_JACYHC010000036.1:0-575 GCF_017152085.1 Staphylococcus sp. EG-SA-2 | reverse complement strand
CTTAAAATCTAAAGGTATCAAGAGTGATGTTATCGATAAATAACTGAAAGCCATCATTGCGACATGTAACACATCATTACATGAGCTTTAATTCATGACAATTCTTTATCTTTAAAAGTGACTAATCTTTGAGACAATACAATTTAACCAATACCTTACCATTTTGCATCAAGCAGCATATTACTGTTTGATGCTTTTTTAATTGCCTTAAATTCTCTATCTATGCCAAAATCACCCATTAGTTGACGCATTTGACTATATCCCTAACATATTTCATACTTATATTGACTCTATAAACAAAGGATGGTCATGATGAAAGTTCGAATTACTTTTATTATTTTAGCAATTTTATCGACGATTGTTTGCTTGTTCTTAGCAGCAATGCATCCAACAGGACCAAACACAGTAACTTTTGAACAGCCATATTTATTCACCCTCAACATCATTTTAATGGTATTAGTCGCATTACCTTCACTTGTTTTAGCTATATATGATTATATGAGTTTTAGAATTTCTTCTGCTATTTTACAATTTCTAGGGGCTATCTCTTGGTTCTTTTTATCATTGATATTATC
>NZ_JACYHC010000035.1:0-576 GCF_017152085.1 Staphylococcus sp. EG-SA-2 | reverse complement strand
GTTGTCTTCGATACATTTCATAATTTCATTCAAAGTACTAATCATTTTCATACTCCCTTTTTTAGAAAAGTTGCTTAATTTAAGCATTAGTCTATATCAAAATATCTAAATTATAAAAATTGTTACTACCATATTAAACTATTTGCCCGTTTTAATTATTTAGATATATATATTTTCATACTATTTAGTTCATAACGATTATAGGACATCAAGCAATATTATACTAGCAACAGTTGACCAAATAAAAATGCACAAATAACAAGCTTTATTTAATTCAGGGGCCACAACATAGAGAAATTGGACCCCCAATTTCTACAAACAATGCAAGTTGGGGTGGGGCCCCAACATAGAGAATTTCGAAAAGAAATTCTACAGACCATGCAAGTTGGGGTGGGCCCCAACATAGAAGCTGACGTAATGTCAGCTTACTATAATGTTCAAGTTGGGCCCCAACGTTTGTGCGAAATCTATCTTATGCCTATTTTCTCTGCTAAGTTCCTATACTTCGTCAAACATTTGGCATATCACGAGAGCGCTCGCTACTTTGTCGTTTTGACTATGCATGTTCACTTCTAT
>NZ_JACYHC010000034.1:0-576 GCF_017152085.1 Staphylococcus sp. EG-SA-2 | reverse complement strand
CTTTTAACGACCAGTTAACACAGGATCAATTTTGGTTGAATGGTGAAAAGGTTAGTGGCAAAGAATTAGAGAAAATTTCAAAATATATGGATATTGTCAGAAATAGAGCTGGCATCGATTGGTATGCAGAAATTGAAAGCGACAATTTTGTACCAACAGCAGCAGGGTTGGCTTCATCGGCAAGCGCATATGCAGCTTTAGCAGCAGCTTGTAATCAAGCGCTAGACATGCAGCTGTCAGATAAGGATTTATCGAGATTGGCGCGAATTGGTTCGGGTTCTGCGTCGCGTAGTATTTATGGTGGATTTGCAGAATGGGAAAAAGGGTATAGTGATGAGACGTCATATGCCGTTCCACTTGAATCGAATCATTTTGAAGATGACCTTGCCATGATATTTGTTGTGATTAATCAACATTCTAAAAAGGTACCTAGTCGATATGGTATGTCATTGACACGAAACACATCAAGGTTTTATCAATATTGGTTAGATCATATTGATGAAGATTTAGCTGAAGCAAAAGCAGCGATTCAAGACAAAGATTTTAAACGCCTTGGTGAAGTAATTGAAGAAAATG
>NZ_JACYHC010000033.1:0-8824 GCF_017152085.1 Staphylococcus sp. EG-SA-2 | reverse complement strand
AAAAAGTAAGTATGATGGCGTATACGATTGTAAGCCCTTGGACTGATTTTCCCAAAAAGTGTAGCCTATTTGTGATAGTACTGGTAAACTCAAGGTATATACTAAGTGAGTTTTAAAAGAAGGAGCAAACGCATGAAAAGAAGCGATAGGTACTCAAACTCAAATGAACATTTTGAGCATATGAAACACGAACCTCACTATAATACGTATTATCAACCAGTTGGCAAACCGCCGAAAAAGAAAAAAAGTAAACGAATACTATTAAAAATATTATTAACCATTCTAATCATTATCGCATTGTTTATTGGTATCATGTATTTTTTATCTACACGCGATAATGTGGATGAACTAAGAAAAATTGAAAATAAAAGTAGTTTTGTGTCAGCTGATAACATGCCAGAGTATGTTAAAGGTGCCTTTATTTCAATGGAAGATGAACGATTCTACAATCATCATGGATTCGATTTGAAAGGTACAACTAGAGCTTTATTTTCAACGATTAGCGACAGAGATGTGCAAGGTGGTAGTACCATTACACAACAAGTTGTCAAAAATTATTTTTATGATAATGATCGTTCATTTACTAGAAAAGTAAAAGAATTATTTGTAGCTCATCGAGTTGAAAAACAATATAATAAGAACGAAATTTTAAGCTTTTATTTAAATAATATTTACTTTGGGGATAATCAATATACGCTTGAGGGCGCAGCAAACCATTACTTTGGAACAACCGTGAATAAAAATAGTACAACAATGTCTCACATAACAGTTTTACAAAGCGCTATTTTAGCTAGTAAAGTCAATGCACCTAGCGTATATAATATCAATAATATGTCAGAGAATTTTACGCAACGTGTAAGCACGAACTTAGAAAAAATGAAGCAACAAAATTATATCAATGAAACACAATATCAACAGGCTATGTCACAATTAAATCGTTAAATACTTGCATTCATGTGTAAGATGCTTGGAACTATAATGTAGAAGGTTTAATTGAAATGTCATAATGATAAAGTTGAATTGTTTCTGCTTAATAAATTTTACAGATTTGCTTGTAATCACACTTTCATTTTAAAAGATGATAGTGTGATTTTTTGTTAGCATCGAAAAATATTTAAAGTTAAACATTTGCTATAGGAAGTGGCTTATTGAATAATAAAAGAGTATTGTATTAAAACTTGAGAAAGTAACGGGGTGATCCAGTGCCGAAGATTACTAAAATAGAAGTTCAAAAGAAAAACAAAGAACGTTTTAATCTTTTTTTAGACGAACAATTTGAAATGGGTATAGATATCGATACATTAGTCAAATTTAATTTAAAAAAAGGGCAACAACTTGAAGCTGCTGACATGGCAGAGATTCAAAAGTATGATCATTATCGCATAGGTTTAAACAAAGCAATCCAATATTTATCATATAAAAAGAGAACTGAAAAAGAAGTTATTCAATATTTACAAAAAGAAGAGATATCAGAGCAAGCGATTTCTGAAGTGATTGAATATTGTTATCGCGAAAAGTTAATCGACCATCAAGATTATGCGGAAAGTTTAAAAAATACAATGATTCGCACGACAGATAAAGGACCTAAAATTTATCAACAAAAACTTTATCAACTTGGTATAGAACCAAATATCATTGAAATGTTTACAGAACTTTATAGAGAACAACAGGAACTTGATGATATTATCCAAATTGCTGAAAAAATATCTAAAACAAAAAAAGGACCACAAAATAAGGTTAAAGAAAAAGTAATGCAATCTTTAATTCAAAAAGGGTTTGAAATGGAAACCATTCATGCTGTATTGAATGAAATGGATTTTACACAAGATGAAGCGGTTTTAGACGATTTATTACAACGAGATTTAGAAAAAATTTATAATAAAAATCGAAAGAAGTACACGCAACAGAAATTAATTTCAAAAACTATCGAAGGCCTTATGAGAAAAGGATATAAATATGATAAAATTAAAGCTAAATTAGAAGAAAGTGGTATTGCCGATGGAACAGAAGAAATTGAGTGAGATGTCTGAGCCAGAATTAAGACACGAAATACAACTTTATAAAGAGAAAATGAGAAAAGCTGAGATGAATGGTATTTTAAATGAATATGACGTTTATCAAAGTAAAGTAATTGTTGCCGAAAGTTACTTAGTAGACAGAAAAAAGATAGAAATTGGTAAAATTTATAAACTGACTGATGGCAGTAATCAATATTTTAAAGTAGAAAGATTAAAAGGTATTTTTGCGTGGGGGTTTAGATTTAATAGCGATGAACCCGAAGAAGGCTTACCTATAGCGTTATTACAATTATAGAAGGATGAAAATAGATGGGAAGTTCAATTGTTTTAAAGTTACTAAAAGTAACACACTACTATAGGAATAAACAGAATAAGAAATGGTATTTATCTTTTGGATATGATGCTGAAGATATCGATTTAAACAATATTAGTTTACATATTTATCAAGGAGAAGCATTAGGTATAATTGGTGAACCTGAATCTTCCAAAGCGTTGGTAGGTCAATTGTTGGCAGGTGCAATTAAACCTGATAAAGGTAAAGTAGTTTGTACTGAAGATTTGTTCTACGGATATATTGAAGATCAATCGTTAATTCATCAAACTGTTGAAGCTTACACAGCGCAGTTAGTTCAACTATTTCCATATGAAATTAATGATCATAAAGCTGAACAGATTATTCAATATGCACATTTAGGCGATTATAAAACGAAGCCGGTTAACCATATTTCGAAAGCGGCATACGCTCAATTACTATTAAGTATTGCACGCTCATCAAAATCAAATATTATTATTTTAAATCATGTTATTGACTATTTAACACCACAATTTATGGAACGTGCGATTGAATTAACAAATGATTATATTGAAAATAATTTAACGATTGTGTCAATTGGTGATGATATTGATAAAATTTCACAAGTGAGTAACTATATAGCTTGGTTTTCACATGGTCAATTAAGAATGGAAGGGTCACTTAAACAAGTTATTCCATCTTTTAAAGAACATGAACGTGATCGATTAAGTTTAAACTCAAAAGAAGAAATTGAAAACTTTGATTTAGATTGGAAAAAGAATCGTACAAGAATACCAGAGATGACCTATAATTTCAAACGCGTTGAGCGCTATAATCATGCAAAACCGCCTAAGTTTTTAGTGCGTTTTTGGACTTTAGCCTCAGGTACTATTTTAGGCTTAGCATTGATGATGTTGCTCATTTTCAATAATATAGGAATTATTTCGATAACAGATTTTACGAATCGTGCTACGATGCAAAATGAAAATAAAGATCCATATGGCGAAAAGTTAGCTTATGGAATTGCTTTTAATGGCAGTGTGGATATGCAAGGGGATAAACAAGTCACAATTCCAAAATATAGTGTAGTTACAATTACTGGCGAAAATAGTAAAAATTATCGTGTTACCGCCGATAATAAGACTTACTATGTTAGTAAAGATAAATTAGAATATTTTAACCCGGCAGGTTTATATCAAACGCATAGTTTTAAAAAATTAGCGCCATATATGAAATCAAATTATAGTAATTACTATGCATACTTTAACAGTCAATTACATAAAAAGCATAGTTCAGTTATAAAAACTTTAGTTCCTGATGATGATAACCGTTTCGTTGCATCCGTTACACAACAACCGATACAATTACTTTTCAATGATAATAATCAGTTATACGGTTTTGTTTATCCAATTGTAGATAAAAAAGAATTAAAAGATAAGTTTAATATTAACAATAACATTTGGATTACTAAAGTTGGGAATGGATATTGTATTGCCAATTTGAAAGAAGACAAATGGATTTATATTGAATTGTAGGTGTAAAGATGCTAGATAATATTATTTTATATTTTAAAAACTTACCGCATACTAAAAGGTATGTAACAGAACGTTTAAAACAAAGTTGGAAAAGTTTTCTAATCGTATTAGCTGCATGTTTAATACTTATTATTGCAAGTGAAACGCTATTTTCCTTTAGTCATTTGACCGATGTTAAAGAGGTGCGATGGTTATTTAGAATTATTGCATTGATTGTTTTTGCGGTATTGATGTTCACAATTTATATCTCTTATCATCATTATATGAATGACTTTTTAGTGACTAAGTTATTTAATATTTCCGCAGCGACGCCAGTAGTTATTATGTCTATTTTAAGTTTTATTATGCTAGTCATTTTGACGATGATTAGTGCATTGGTTAAACCAGTAAACTTCGAAACATCATATATAGCGCTATTCTATTTTATTGTGATGGCAACTATTTTTGTAGGATTAATATCCGTTACTTTTGGTCTTATTCGACTGTTAACTGAAAAAATAAATATCATATTTTATGGGGTTTGTGTATTGTGTATCTTATTGTTACCAATTATTTTCATACCAAATCCAAATCATGTATTTATCAATCACATCCTAATGCTGAATCCAATGTATTACATTGTTAATGGTATAGCACAATCTATCATATTTGGTATATCAAGTATGGAAAACATTCCATATCATTTTTACTTTATTTTATTCTTATGTTTAATAGCTGCAGTAAATTTCGTATTAGCAAGGTATACGACACACGCAATTTATAATAAAACATCTAAAGTGACACAAACTGATAATCAACAAGATGTTTCAAATGATAGTACAGACGAGGCGGATACTTCTTCATGATGTTTAGCTGACCTGTTGTGTAAATTAATCTGTGAGAATCAGAAACAATTAGAATATCATCTAGATATTGTTTTCCTATACTGATTTTGATATTTCGAGTCATTAAAGGTAGTTTGTTAGCAACAATATAAATTTTAGATTTTGTAAAAGCATTCATAGTTTTACATTAAAAAACCGGACAGAGTAAAAATCGTTTTGATTTTCATTCTGCCCGGTTGTTCATTTTTTATAGATTAACTTTAGTGAATAATAACTTGAAATTATTTAGCATACAGTTTACGTTGTAACTTATCTTCTGTAAATACCCAGCCAATATAAGAGTGGTCTATGACATTATCGTTTGTTACATGTGCAATTGCCACAAATGAATAATGATCATTTTTTAAATAACGCAAATCAATCAAACGAATTTCAGTAGAACCATCTGCTAACGTTGTTGTTTGCCAACGATAGATTGATGAAAAGTTTAAAAAAGTACGTATATCTTTATTACCTTTGACTTTCCATAAAATGGAGTCTGTTGATAATGTTTGACGTTCCACTTTATCACTAAACACCACATTCCTACCATATGCTTTTCCAACATAGTCATGTGCATCAGTTTGTATCGCGACACGCCATTCCATAAATTTTATTGTTGGCGCAACAAATACTTTAACAGGGTGATGCTCTTGTTGAATTGCTTTTAAAGCTTGTTGCTTAATTACGGCTCTCATTTTAAAACGAATCATGTAATAAATGATTAGTAAAGCGATTATAGGAAAGAAGACTGCAAATGGATGCAAGCCTATAACCCATAATACAATACCAATACAAAGAACTGTGAAAATAATAGGGTCAAATGTGTTAATCACACTTAATTGAATCCATTTGTTTGTGATAGGTCTAAGCGCTTGTGTACCATAAGAATTGAATATATCTACAAAGACATGTAAAAATACTGCGAGCTGAGCCCACATCCATACATGAAATGGGTTGGTTCCACTAAAGAACGTGAATATTAAAAATGTAATTAAAATTGGCCATAGTATTGTGAAAGGGATGGAATGCGTGATACCTCTATGATGCGAAATATATGTTGCATTGTCCTTTAATTTAAGAACAGTATCCCCATCAGGAATTAATGAACCAACGATAAGGGTTGTAGCTGTTGCACCAAACGTAGAAGCCATTGCTGGATCTTGAGTTGCAAGTGCTGTAAGGCCCACCCCAATTGCGATATGTGTTGCAGTGTCCATATCAGTTCACTCATTTCATAATATTATATATACTATTATAATCCAATTTCGCAAATAACTAAATTAACTTACATACTAACCATGATTTTAATGTACAATAAAAACATTATGAGTAAAGACAATTAATTTTGGTGAGGAAAGGGTTTTATAAATGTATCAGCAGTCTAGTTTTAAAGAAAATTTGATACACTGGTTTGATGAAAATCAAAGAGAAATGCCATGGCGACAAACGACCAATCCGTACTATATTTGGTTAAGTGAGGTCATGTTACAACAGACACAAGTTAAAACAGTTATTGACTATTATCATCGTTTTGTTGAACGATTTCCAACTGTGGAAGTTTTGAGTCAAGCTTCGGAAGATGAAGTGTTAAAGTATTGGGAAGGCTTAGGATATTATAGTAGAGCTCGAAATTTTCATACGGCGATTAAAGAAGTTTATGATAAATATGAAGGCTTAGTTCCCAAAGATCCTGATCAATTTAAAGCGTTAAAAGGTGTTGGCCCATACACACAAGCTGCAGTAATGAGCATTGCATATAATGTACCACTAGCAACTGTAGACGGAAATGTTTTTCGAGTATGGTCTAGATTGAATGATGACTATCGAGATATTAAATTACAATCGACGAGGAAATCGTACGAACAAGAATTGTTACCGTATGTTACTACAGAAGCTGGAACGTTTAATCAAGCTATGATGGAATTAGGGGCATTAATTTGTACACCAAAAAATCCATTATGCTTATTTTGTCCAGTTCAAGAAAACTGTGAGGCATTTGATAAAGGTACATTTGAAAAGTTACCTGTTAAATCTAAAAATGTAAGTAAAAAAGTAATTGAGCAATCCGTCTTTTTAATTAGAAATAATCAAGGTCAATATCTGTTGCAAAAGCGTAGCGAAAAATTATTGCATGGTATGTGGCAATTTCCTATGTTTGAAAGTGAGCATGCTAGACGTAAAATGACTGAAAAAATCGGTCATGACATTCAACCAGTAGAAACACCTATTTTTGAGTTGAAGCATCAATTTACTCATTTAACATGGAAGATTAAAGTATACGCCGCTTCAGGAGCAATTAACATTGAAACATTACCAGATGACATGATTTGGTTTAATTTAAGTGATCGAGACCAATATACATTCCCTGTACCTATGTCAAAGATTTATCAATTTATAAATGGGTAACATTCGATGATTGGTAATATTATCGGAAAACATAGTGACATTAATTTTAAAAATGTATAAATGATATCTTTAAATCTCATAGGATAACAATGTCAAAAAGTTAAAGTGTTGATTTATAAAAGTGATGATTTTACATACTTTAAATGGGACATGTAAATCTCTGTTGTAGTACTTAGCAATATTACCGAGTTTAATCATTAAGTAGTAAAATCTTATTTCGTAAAAATATGTATTTATATAATACTATTTCTGAAATATGCTATAATTTATAATGGTTAAATTAACAGAAGGTGGTGTGGAGTATGGTCAGAGAATCCATACCTAAAGAAGGGGAAAACATTAAAATTCAGAGTTATAAACATGATGGTAAGATTCATCGCGTTTGGTCTGAAACAACAATATTAAAGGGTACTGATCATGTTGTCATTGGTGGCAATGATCATACGTTAGTGACTGAAAGTGACGGAAGAACTTGGATAACACGTGAACCGGCAATTGTTTACTTTCACTCAGAATATTGGTTTAATGTTATCTGCATGTTTAGAGAAGATGGAATTTATTACTATTGCAATTTGTCATCACCATTTGTTTGTGATGAAGAGGCATTAAAATATATAGACTATGATTTAGATATTAAAGTATATCCAAACGGAAAGTATCATTTATTAGATGAAGATGAATATGAACAACATATGAATCAAATGAATTATCCGCATGATATTGATATTATTTTAAGACGCAACGTGGACATTCTTCAACAATGGATAGAACAGAAGAAGGGCCCATTCGCGCCAGATTTTATCAAAGTTTGGAAAGAACGTTACAAAAAAATTAGACAGTATTAAGCAAATAAAGTGTAAATACTGATTAAATCATTTATATTGACTTAGTGATGTAAAGAAGTATGATAACTTTTGCTGTCGTGTGGGGACACAGTATCCATAGATTAAATTGAATAGAATATAACATACGAATAAGACAACGTATTTAATCACATGAATATGACAGAGGTTGAGATATCTTAATTTTAAAAATGTAAATTGTAAGAAGAATTTACATCTACAAATTATGTATCCAACCTCTATTCATTTTTATGCTTATGAATAGGATAGGGCAATAGATTAGGGGGGATTGTATGATTAAACGATATTTGCAATTTGTTAAGCCATATAAATATCGTATTTTTGCAACGATTATTGTTGGGATAATTAAGTTTGGTATACCAATGCTTATACCACTTTTAATTAAATATGCAATAGATGGCGTGATTAATAACCACGCACTAACGACTGATGAAAAAGTTCATCATTTAACTATTGCCATTGGTATCGCATTATTTATTTTTGTAATAGTGAGACCACCAATTGAATTTATACGTCAATATTTGGCGCAATGGACAAGTAATAAAATATTGTATGATATACGTAAAAAGTTATATAACCATTTACAAGCTTTAAGTGCGAGATTTTATGCTAATAATCAAGTAGGTCAAGTAATATCTAGAGTGATTAATGATGTTGAACAAACAAAAGATTTCATTTTAACCGGGTTAATGAATATTTGGTTAGATTGTATAACAATTATTATTGCACTATCCATAATGTTCTTTTTAGATGTGAAATTGACTTTAGCAGCACTGTTTATCTTCCCATTTTACATTTTAACGGTGTACGTTTTCTTTGGAAGATTAAGAAAATTGACGCGTGA
>NZ_JACYHC010000032.1:0-576 GCF_017152085.1 Staphylococcus sp. EG-SA-2 | reverse complement strand
TTTCATTTTTTAAATCACCTTATAAAATAGAATTTCTTAATACAACATCAACATTTTTAGGAACACGAACGATTACTTTAGCTCCTGGTCCTATAGTTATAAAGCCTAGACCAGAGATCATAACATCGCGTTTCTCTTTGCCTGTTTCAAGTCTAACAGCCTTTACCTCATTAAGATCAAAATTTTGTGGATTTCCAGGTGGCGTTAATAAATCGCCAAGTTGATTACGCCATAAATCATTGGCCTTCTCCGTTTTAGTACGATGTATATTCAAGTCATTAGAAAAGAAACAAACTAACGGACGTTTACCACCTGATACATAATCTATGCGCGCTAGACCGCCGAAGAATAATGTTTGCGCCTCATTTAATTGATATACGCGTTGTTTTATTTCTTTCTTAGGCATAATAATTTTCAATTCTTTTTCACTAACTAAATGCGTCATTTGGTGATCTTGAATAATACCTGGTGTATCATACATAAATGATGATTCATCTAAAGGAATATCTATCATATCTAAAGTTGTTCCAGGGAATCTTGAAGTTGTTACTACATCTTTTTCACCAACACTAGCTT
>NZ_JACYHC010000031.1:0-576 GCF_017152085.1 Staphylococcus sp. EG-SA-2 | reverse complement strand
ACAGCAATATAGATTTAGAAGAGTATTCTGCAGAATAAAATAAACGTCAGTTATTAACATGATTACGATGAACATTATTGAAACTGTTCATAGTCTTCTGTCATGTGATAGCTGACGTTTTTATATTTAAAGTTAAATGCTAAATTTTCGGGACATTATCTTTTGCTCGTTCATATATTTTTGCTGGAAATGAAGTGATTTTTAATAATTCGATGGCATTACGTGTATTTGCTTTGCCAGGCTTAATTTTGTAATCAAAATGTATGTTATTATTTTCTATTACCTCATTGAAATGATAATTTTCATAACGTTGTTTTAAGAGTTCAGCCAACTCAATATCATGTGTTGCTGCAATAACTCTAAAGTTAGATTTTTCATGTAAAAATGATAGTACTGATTCTGAAGCGGCAATTCGTTCAGTTGTGTTGGTACCTTTAAAAATTTCATCTATAAAGCAGTATATTTTTTGATTATCTGGAATTTCAACAATACGCTTAATAGATTTTAATTCAGCCATAAAATAACTATCGCCTGATAACACATCATCGGCATTTGCCATTGACGTGAACACAATTC
>NZ_JACYHC010000030.1:0-576 GCF_017152085.1 Staphylococcus sp. EG-SA-2 | reverse complement strand
TTTCATTTTTTAAATCACCTTATAAAATAGAATTTCTTAATACAACATCAACATTTTTAGGAACACGAACGATTACTTTAGCTCCTGGTCCTATAGTTATAAAGCCTAGACCAGAGATCATAACATCACGTTTCTCTTTGCCTGTTTCAAGTCTAACAGCCTTTAACTCATTAAGATCAAAATTTTGTGGATTTCCAGGTGGCGTTAATAAATCGCCAAGTTGATTACGCCATAAATCATTAGCCTTCTCCGTTTTAGTACGATGTATATTCAAGTCATTAGAAAAGAAACAAACTAACGGACGTTTACCACCTGATACATAATCTATGCGCGCTAGACCGCCGAAGAATAATGTCTGCGCCTCATTTAATTGATATACGCGTTGTTTTATTTCTTTCTTAGGCATAATAATTTTCAATTCTTTTTCACTAACTAAATGCGTCATTTGATGATCTTGAATAATACCTGGTGTATCATACATAAATGATGATTCATCTAAAGGAATATCTATCATATCTAAAGTTGTTCCAGGGAATCTTGAAGTTGTTACTACATCTTTTTCACCAACACTAGCTT
>NZ_JACYHC010000029.1:0-576 GCF_017152085.1 Staphylococcus sp. EG-SA-2 | reverse complement strand
GGAACGTGGGTCAATCTATTATTTAAATCTTTATCGCTCAGCATGATTATCGTTTTCATGTTCTACTATATTCGTTTTGTTATTGAGAAAAAGCGTTAAATCAAAGCTATGGGGATAGTATTTGAAAAGAATAAATAAAAGGGACGATGTAAATCAATGTAATATGCTCTACAAAGTTATATTGGCAGTAGTTGACTGAACGAAAATGCGCTTGTAACAAGCTTTTTTCGATTCTAGTCAGGGGCCCCAACACAGAGAATTTCGAAATGAAATTCTACAGGCAATGCGAGTTGGGGTGTGGGCCCCAACACAGAAGCTGACGAAAAATCAGCTTACAATAATGTGCAAGTTGGCGGGGCCCTAACAAAGAGAAATTGGATTCCCAATTTCTACAGACAATGTAAGTTGGGGTGGGACGACGATAAAGAAATACTTTTTCTATAGAAATTAGTATTTCTTATGCATGAGTTTTACTCATGTATTCCTATTTTTAAGTACACATTAGCTGTGGCTAATGTGTAAGAACCACTACATAATAAATCATTAGTGGCTCTTTATCATTTCTGTCCCACTCCC
>NZ_JACYHC010000028.1:0-577 GCF_017152085.1 Staphylococcus sp. EG-SA-2 | reverse complement strand
AGTTGATAAATTTAAGTAATTTAATCTAAAAATATGATGAAAGAATTTTAAATACTGTGTGACTCTATATACTTTTCAAATCCTTCTTGTAGTTGACGTGTAATTGGGCCAACTTTACCATCATTAACTGGTTCACCATCTAATTTAATAACAGGTGTAACCTCAGCTGAAGTACTTGAAACAATAACTTCATCTGCGTTTCTCAAGAAATCTACAGTAAACGTTTCTTCTTTAAATGGGATATTATAGTCTTCGGCAATTTTTTTAATTACAATTCGTGTAATACCATTAAGAATATAGTTGTTAATCGGATGTGTATAAATCACACCGTCTTTAATTGCATAAGCATTACTTGAAGATCCTTCAGTGACAGTTTCGCCTCGATGTTGGATTGCTTCAACGGCATTGTATTTTACAGCATATTCTTTTGCTAATACATTTCCTAATAAATTCAAGCTTTTAATGTCGCAACGTAACCATCGGATATCTTCAACGGTAACACCATTCACACCATTTTCTAAATGATCATAAGGACGATCATAACTCTTTGTATAAGCAACAATTGCTGGTTCTACTT
>NZ_JACYHC010000027.1:0-577 GCF_017152085.1 Staphylococcus sp. EG-SA-2 | reverse complement strand
AAACAAAAATGAACCAGTATGACAGACAACACAATTAATTAGGTTGTCTCGAATATTGGTTCTTATTTTTATAATTGTTAATTAGGGGAGAGATGATACTTAAATAGTTAGTTGTTTATTTTACGGAAAGTGAAATTTATTTTGAGTGAGGTGGGACAGAAATGATATTTTCGCAAAATTTATTTCGTCGTCTGACCCCAACTTCCACATTATTGTAAGCTGACTTTCCGTCAGCTTCTGTGTTGGGGCCCCTGACTTTAATTGAAAAATGCTTGTTACAAGTGCATTTTCGTTCGGTCAACTACTACTAATGTGACTTTTCGGATTCTAGAGCATTGATTTATGTCTTAGTTCAAATAATAAGCAAATGATTAGCGAGTCAGTATAAGGGTATACATTTGACTACAGCGAATAAAATAAAACGTTTTGTTGAATAACAAATCGAAAATATATTGCAAGCGCTTTATCAAATTATTTAGAAAATTTAAGTTTTATGCTTGCAATTTTTGAAATAGAATAGTACTATTGCAAGTGTAAAGAGGTTAATTTTTGTCCCACGCGGGACTTAAAAAGGCAA
>NZ_JACYHC010000026.1:0-579 GCF_017152085.1 Staphylococcus sp. EG-SA-2 | reverse complement strand
TGCGTTTATGGAAAATACTAATTAACGCAGGTAATAAAGTCAGTGCACTGAATACAGCAAATATAACACTAATTGCCGAAGCAAACCCCATCACTGCTAAGAAATCTATGCCAACTAGCGATAAACCACATACGGCAATCACAACTGTCACACCAGCAAAAGCAACTGCACTACCTGCTGTTCCTATTGCAAGACCAATGCCTTTAATGTAATCTGTTTCAGTTTTCATAACTTGTCGATACCTGAATAAAATAAACAAAGCATAATCGATACCAACTGCTAGTCCAATCATTACGGCTAATGTCAATGTGACATTTGGTATATCAAATGCATAAGTTAACAAACTGATAATACCTACACCAGAGGCTAGACCAATCAATGCACTTATAATTGGTAATCCTGCAGCAATGACTGAACCGAATGTGATTAACAGTACAACAAATGCAACAATAATACCAACTAGTTCAGAATTACCGCCTACTTCTGTAGATGTCATTCCTGTACCAGTTAACTCTGTTTGTACATTATGATTGTCACGTAAGTCTTTCAAATGACTTTTAACATTATCTCTAGAGCCAT
>NZ_JACYHC010000025.1:0-579 GCF_017152085.1 Staphylococcus sp. EG-SA-2 | reverse complement strand
TGCGTTTATGGAAAATACTAATTAACGCAGGTAATAAAGTCAGTGCACTGAATACAGCAAATATAACACTAATTGCCGAAGCAAACCCCATCACTGCTAAGAAATCTATGCCAACTAGCGATAAACCGCATACGGCAATCACAACTGTCACACCAGCGAAGATGACTGCGCTACCTGCTGTTCCTATTGCAAGACCAATGCCTTTAATGTAATCTGTTTCAGTTTTCATAACTTGTCGATATCTGAATAAAATAAATAATGCATAATCGATACCAACTGCTAGTCCAATCATTACGGCTAATGTCAGTGTGACATTTGGTATATCGAATGCATAAGTTAACAAACTGATAATGCCAACCCCAGATGCTAGACCAATCAATGCACTTATAATTGGTAATCCTGCAGCAATGACTGAACCAAATGTAATCAATAACACTACAAATGCAACAATGATACCAACTAGTTCAGAATTACCGCCTACTTCTGTAGATGTCATTCCTGTACCAGTTAACTCTGTTTGTACATTATGATTGTCACGTAAGTCTTTCAAATGACTTTTAACATTATCTCTAGAGCCAT
>NZ_JACYHC010000024.1:0-579 GCF_017152085.1 Staphylococcus sp. EG-SA-2 | reverse complement strand
TCTAACCATATCAATCAAAAAAACCGCAAAACAGAACGTTATTTTTTTACCAGAAATTAAAAATAAATTTACAAGTTTTAAATAATCTCTCAAAACACCGCTATACAGGCTGATTTAATAAGCTTTAGACCAAAGAAGTACAACTTACTAAGCCAGCATCTATCATTTCAATTACAAAAGAATTTCATTTGCATAGTCATTAACCGCATTTATCAAATTAATAGCACCAACACACCATAACCATAGATCTAATTCGATAATCCAATTCACATCATTACTATTAGAAGTAACAAATCACAACCAACGGCTTGCTTCCTAAAGATTACCCATCCCTCAGTAAAACTAGGTAAACCATACCACCGTCACACCGCAAATAAAGTAGTACATCACACCACACCATAAAAAAAGCCACAATGATTACACTGTGACTTTTCTTACTTATAGTATTAAAATCAAAAATGTTTAATAGAAGACATTACATTTCTGTTCTACCTGCGATTGCTTTAGATAATGTTACTTCGTCAGCATACTCTAAATCGCCACCTACCGATAACCCTTGTGCTAATCTCGTCACTTTGA
>NZ_JACYHC010000023.1:0-580 GCF_017152085.1 Staphylococcus sp. EG-SA-2 | reverse complement strand
ATACAAATAACGATGTAACTACAAAACCATCTACAAGTGAAATTCAAACAAAACCAACTACACCTCAAGAATCTACAAATATTGAAAATTCACAACCGCAACCAACGCCTTCAAAAGTAGACAATCAAGTTACAGATGCAACTAATCCAAAAGAACCAGTAAATGTGTCAAAAGAAGAACTTAAAAATAATCCTGAGAAATTAAAAGAATTAGTTAGAAATGATAACAATACAGATCGTTCAACTAAACCAGTTGCTACAGCTCCAACAAGTGTTGCACCAAAACGATTAAATGCGAAAATGCGTTTTGCAGTTGCACAACCAGCAGCAGTTGCTTCAAATAATGTAAATGACTTAATTACAGTTACGAAACAGACGATCAAAGTTGGCGATGGTAAAGATAATGTGGCAGCAGCGCATGACGGTAAAGATATTGAATATGATACAGAGTTTACAATTGACAATAAAGTCAAAAAAGGCGATACAATGACGATTAATTATGATAAGAATGTAATTCCTTCGGATTTAACAGATAAAAATGATCCTATCGATATTACTGATCCATCAGGAGAGGTCATTGC
>NZ_JACYHC010000022.1:0-8942 GCF_017152085.1 Staphylococcus sp. EG-SA-2 | reverse complement strand
ATACATGTAATTCATTTAACTTTATTATTAAATGTTCTAACGTCATTTTTTATAATAATAATTATACTTATTTATCCTCGCTTGGATTAAAGTAGACACTATCTGTGAAGTAAATATTTTCTTCCTTATTTTCAACAAAGGTAAATTCAATATTTTTATATCCGACTGATGAACCTTTTAAATTACCTGAGCCTTTCAATAATAATTTGGGCGCTTTTTGCGTCGGGATATTATATCGCTTACGTAATTGCTCTACATTATAATCACTGTTTTTCAATTGATATTGTGCAGAGTATATTGGTACTTCTGGGTTATATGACACTTCGTCCTCTTTATAGTTTTCCAATTCTTTGAAATTCCCGTATTGTACAAAGAATTTAAATTCTTCAATTTCTTTTTTTACTTTTTCATCATCAATTGATTTTAATGGAATCATTTTATTATTTTCCATTTTCACAGGATACCTTTTTGTATGATTGTGTGTCATTCCATCGCTATCTTCAACAACTTCTCTAACAATATAATTCCCTTTAGCCGTTCTAGTATTTCTGTTAATTTCTATAACTGCTCCCCTAGATTCCAGATTTTCTCCTTTTAATTGGATTTTCATTTCAGATCTAATTAGCCAAGTCCCTTTATCATCTTTTTCAAATTCTCCATCTCTATATCCTTCTTTATCATAAAACTCTTCTAGATTTTCAGTAGGATACTTGTCTAAAGATTTCGCAAAACTCTTTTTGATTTGTTCTTCTTTTGAGTCTCCAGTAATCTTATTACTACCACAAGATGTTGCAAAAATGATTAAAATCAACAGACTTATGCACAATCCAATCCTTTTTATAGACTTCATTGTTACACACCATCCTCATCATTCATCATCTTCATCCACCTTCGCCGGCTGGAAATTTAAAGAATCTATTACTGACAAATCGCTTTTTTCACCTTTTGAAAAGTCAATTTCCAACTTTTTATAACCCACAGAACTTCCTTTCAAATCACCATCAATATGCATTTTTAATACCGGTGCTTTATCAGTAGGAATATTATAACGACTTCTTAATTGCTTAACATTTTCATCTTTATTGCTCATTTTAAATTTTGCGTCATAACTTGGAACATTCTCATTAATTGAGACATCACCATTGCTGTAATTTTTCAATTCTTTAAGATTTGCATATTGTCCAAAAAATTTAAAGTTTTCTATTCTCTTTTTTAGATTTATATCTTCTACTTTATCTAATAAGATAATTTTATTATTTTTCATTTCAACTTTATAATTTTTTCTATCTGGGAATTTGCCCTTATTATAGAATGTCTTAACAAAATAATGTCCCTTTGCAGTCCGTGTATTTCTATCTAAGTATAAGACCATACCTTCATTACTCAATCCACCTTGTTTATTACTTTTAGCAAAATCTGTATATATAGTCCACATTCCTTTGTCACCCTTTTTAAATTCGCCATCACGGTATCCTTCTTTATCATATAAGTCCTCGAGATTCTTAATTGGATACATATCTAACGTTTTCGCAAAGCTCTTTTTGATTTGTGTTTCTTTTGAATCTTCTTTTGGCTTTTCTGAAGTATCGCTTGATTTATTGCAACCTATTATAAAAACACTCACAACCATAACAATTATGTAAAGTACAACTCTTTTAAAATATCCCATCTTTTCACTTCTCTCTTGTTTTAAATTAGTTTATGCCCTTGGTTTTATTTACTATTTACTGTGTGATGGACCGAAGTTCAAAAAATCACTCATAAAAGTCTCATCATCTTTCTCCTTAGAAAATGTGTATTCTATCTGTTTATATCCAACTGAGCTACCTTTAATATCGCCGTCTATATGCAGTTTTAATATTGGAGACTGCTTGGTTGTAATTGGGTACTTTTCTCTAAGTTTTTTTACATTTCCATCACTATTATTCCTTTTGTACTCTGCTTCATAATAAGGAACATTTTCATTGCTAGATATTCTTCCATTTTTATAATTTTTCAAGTCTTTAAAATCGGCATATTGCCCGAAAAATTTAAAATTTTCTATTTTTTGTTTAAGATTTTCATCTTCTACTTTGTCCAATAGAACTATCTTATTGTTTTTAAATTCAACACGATATTTTTTTCGCGTGCCAACTTATCCACTTCATCATAAGTTGTTCTTACAGTATAATATCCTGTTGCTGTCCTCGTATTTCTATTAAAATGTAGTACCATACCTTCGCTATTCATTTCACCTTGCTTGTTGCTTTTAGCAAAATCTGTTGATATTGTCCAAGTCCCTTTATCACCTTTTTTAAATTCGCCATCACGATATCCTTCTTTGTCATATAGATTCTCGAGATTCTTAATTGGATACATATCTAACGTTTTCGAAAAACTCTTTTTAATTTGTGCTTCTTTTGAACCTTCTTTTGGATTTTCTGCAGTATCGCTTGATTTATCACAACCTATTATAAAAACACTCATAACCATAATAACTATGTACAATACAAGTCTTTTTAAATAACCCATCATTTCACAACTCTCTTTATTCTCAATATTTGCTTTTGTTGACTAATATCAACTTTTTGTCATTTTGTTACTTGGAACGAACTCAACGCTGTCAACATAATAAATGCTTCTTCTTTACTTCTACTAAATATGATTTCTATTTCCTTATATCCTACAGAAGACCCCTTTATATCTCCAGATCCCTTAAACAATAATTTTGGTGTCTTGCTAGTTTTTAGATTAAATCTCTTTTTCAACTGTTGAATGTTTCTGTCATTTTTCTTCATTTTATATTCTGCAGAGTAATTGGGAGCATTAGGATTATATGAAATATTAGTAATCTCATTCCGATCAAAATGATTAAAGTTTCCATATTGTGAAAATAATTCAAACGACTCTATTTCATTTTTTAACTTTTTGTCTTTAACATCTTTTACCAAAACTATCCTATTATTCACCAATTTCACTGGATATTTCTTTTCATTTTTTTGAACATCATGATTTTTATCTTCTTTCAATTCTCTAATAATATAACTTCCTTTAGCAGTTCTCTTATTTCTATCTAACTTTAATATCATTCCTCGTGATTTTAAACTCTCGCCTTTTGGTTGTGATACTATAGCTGAATACAGAACCCACGTCCCCTTATCACCCTTTTTAAATTCGCCATCACGGTATCCTTCTTTATCGTATAAATCCTCGAGATTCTTAATAGGGTACATATCTAACGTTTTCGCAAAGCTCTTTTTAATTTGTTCTTCTTTGGAATCTTCTTTTGTTTCATCACTTTTACCACAACCTGCTACCATAACTATTAAAATCAAGATACTTATGTACAATGCAAACCTTTTTGAATATCCCATCGCTTCACATCCTCCCTATCATTCATCATCTTTATTTTTGGCAGGTTGAAAATTTAATGAATCGACTATTGATAATTCGCTATTTTCTTCTTTTGAAAAGTCTATTTCTAACTTTTTATATCCAACGGAACTGCCTTTTAAGTCCCCATCAATATGCATTTTTAATATTGGAGCTTTATCAGTAGGAATGTTATAACGGCTTCTTAATTGCTTAACATTTTCATCTTTATTACTCATTTTAAATTTCGCGTCATAACTTGGAACATTACTATTAATTGAAACGTCGCCATGGTTGTAACTTTTCAAACTCTTGAAATCGGCATATTGTCCGAAAAATTTAAAGTTTTCTATTCTTTCTTTAAGTTTTTGATCTTCCACCTTGTCTAATAAAATAATTTTATTGTTTTTCATCTCAACTCTATAATTTTTACTATAAGAGTTTTCATGATTGTCATATATAGTATCTACAAAATAATATCCCTTGGCCGTTCGTGTATTTCTATCCAAATTTAAAACCATACCTTCATTATCTAATACACCTGGTCTATTACTTTTGGCGAAATCTGTGTAAATCGTCCACATCCCTTTGTCACCTTTTTTAAATTCGCCATCTCGATATCCTTCTTTATCATATAGGTCCTCGAGATTTTTGATTGGATACATATCTAACGTTTTCGCAAAGCTCTTTTTGATTTGTTCTTCCTTTGCGTCTTCTTTTATTTCATTACCTTTGCCACAACCAATTATAAAAATACTCAACACCATAATGCTTATGTACAATACTACTCTTTTTGAATCCCTCATTTTTTCACTTCTCTCTATCATGTTAATATTTGTTGAGTACTATCAACCTTTGTGTTATTTTTAGTCACTTGGAATTAAGTTTAATCCATCTGAAAAATATATATTTTCTTTTTTATTTTCTATAAATATAAATTCAATTTCCTTATATCCAACTGAAGACCCTTTCAAATCCCCCGAACCTTTCAACAACAATTTAGGCGCCTTTTCTGTTGGAATATTATATCTTTTTCGTAATTCTTTAACATTATAATCATCATTTTTCAGTTTATATTTCGCTGAATAAATAGGAGCTTCAGAATTATAGGAAATGTCACCATTTTCATAATTCTCTATTCCTTTAAAACTGCCATATTGCACAAAAAACTTAAAGTTTTCAATTTCCTTTTTCAACTTTTCATCTTTTATCTCCTCAGTTGGAATAATTTTATTGTTTATCATTTTCACAGGATACTTTTTTTCTGTTTCTCTTTCATCAAGGCTTTTTCTTGAATCTATTTCTTCTATTGAAAAATAACCGGTTGTGGTCCTAGTATTTCTATTCATGTATAATATCATGCCTCTTGAAGTTAAACTTTTACCTTTTGGTTGAATTATCATTTCAGATCTAACAACCCACGTCCCTTTGTCTCCCTTTTTAAATTCTCCATCTCGATATCCTTCTTTATCGTATAAATCCTCAAGATTTTTAATTGGATACATATCTAACGTTTTCGCAAAGCTCTTTTTGATTTGTGTTTCTTTTGAATCTTCAGGAGTGTCAAATACGCCACTGCAACCTGATGCTAATAGAATTAAGACTGACGTCCTATACACAACGCACATTTTCTAAAATTATTCATTGTTCCGTATCCCCTTTTTTATCATAGCTAATAGTTCTCACTTGAGGTAAACTCCAAACTATCAGTAAAAAATATATTCTCTTCTTGATTCTCCACGAATGTAAACTCAATGTCCTTATGTCCGATTGATGAACCTTTTAAATCTCCAGTACCTTTCAACAACAATTTGGGAGCCTTTTCTGTTGATATATCATATCTTTTACGTAATTGCTTTACATTATAATCATTATTTTTCAGTTGATATTTTGCTGAGTAGATAGGGGCTTCAGAATTGTATGAAACCTCTCCATTTTTATAATTTTTTAATTCTTTAAAATCACCATATTGTGAGAAAAACTTAAAATTTTCTATTTCTTTTTTTACACCTTTATCATTAATTGGATCAATAGGTACTATTTTATTATTCACCATCTTTACTGGATAACGTTTTTCTTTATCCTCTGTTTTTTTTAAAGTATCATTACTTGTTTCATCTACAATAAAATATCCTTTTGCGGTTCTTGTATTTCTATTTAAAAATAGATACATCCCTCTTGATTTCATAATTTCACCTTTTGGCTGTTTAACCATTACTGAACTGATAACCCATGTCCCTTTGTCACCCTTTTTAAATTCGCCATCTCGATATCCTTCTTTGTCATATAAGTCCTCGAGATTCTTAATTGGGTACATATCTAACGTTTTCGCAAAGCTCTTTTTAATTTGTTCTTCTTTGGAACCTTCTTTTGTTTCATCACTTTTGCCACAACCTGCTATCGCAAATATTAAAATCATAACGCTTATGTACAATGCAAACCTTTTTGAATATCCCATCATTTCACGTCTCTCTGCTTTAGAATTATTTCTACATCTAATAAACTTTAGCTATCTTCATCAGACGGCCCAAAATTTAAATAATCTCTTAATGTTGTCTCTTGATCTTTAACTTTTGAAAATTTATATTCTATTTTTTTGTATCCAACTGAACTTCCTTTTATATCACCATCTATATGTAACTTTAATATTGGAGCCTTTTTCGTTGTAATTGGATAAATATCTCTAAGTTTTTTTACATTTGTATCACTATTATTCAATTTGTATTCTGCTTCATATCTCGGTACATTTTCATTAGTTGTTATACTTCCATCTTGATAATTTTTTAAATCTTTAAAATCGGCATACTGACTAAAAAATTTAAAATTTTCAATTTTTTGTTTAAGTTTTTCGTCTTCTACATTATCCAAAAGAATAATCTTATTATTTTTAAGTTCAACACGGTATTTTTTCTCATTCTGATTTTTGCTAATATCATCATAAATTTTATTTACAAAATAATAACCTGTTGCCTTTTTGGTATTTCTATTTAGATATAAAACCATGCCTTCGTCATCTATTTCACCCGGTTTGTTACTTTTTGAAAAACTTGTGAGTAAAGTCCAAGTCCCCTTATCGCCCTTTTTAAATTCACCATCTCTATATCCTTCTTTGTCGTATAAATCCTCGAGATTCTTAATTGGATACATATCTAACGTTTTCGCAAAGCTCTTTTTGATTTGTTCTTCTTTTGAATCTTCTTTTGCTTTTTCCGCAGTATCGCTTGAACTATCACAACCTATTATAAAAATGCCCAAAATAATAACACTTATGAACAGTGCAAGCTTTTTTAGATATCCCATTTTTTCACATCCTAATATTCCTTATCAATACTATTTTTTCGCTGGTTTATAACTTAAAAATTCAATGACTGATAATTTGCTGTTTTCACGTTTTGAAAAGTCAATTTCTAACTTTCTATAACCTACAGAACTGCCTTTCAGGTCCCCATCAATATGCATTTTTAATATAGGTGATTTTTCAGTCGAAATATTATAACGACTTCTTAATTCCTTAACTATTTCATCTTTATTGCTCATTTTGTATTCAACATCATAACTAGGAACATTTTCATTAATTGAAACATCACCATTATTATATTTTCTCAATTCTTTAAGATTTGCATATTGACCGAAAAATTTAAAGTTTTCTATTTTCTGCTTGAGCTTATCATCTTTTACTTCATCTAATAAAATAATCTTATTATTTTTCATTTCAATTTTATAATTCTTTTCATCTGGTAGTTTACCATTCCGGTAAAATGTAGTAACAAAATAATGGCCTTTAGCGGTTCTAGTATTCCTATCCAGATTTAAAACCATACCTTCATCATCCAATTCACCCGGTTTATTACTTTTAGCGAAATCTGTGTATATCGTCCATGTCCCTTTATCACTTTTTTTAAATTCGCTATCTCGATATCCTTCTTTGTCGTATAAATCCTCGAGATTTTTGATTGGATACATATCTAACGTTTTCGCAAAGCTCTTTTTGATTTGTTCTTCTTTTGAACCTTCTTTTGTTTCATTACCTTTGCCACAACCAGCTATAACAACTATTAAAATTAAGATGCTTATGTACCATGAAAGTCTTTTTAAATATCGCATCGTTTCACGTCTCTTTGTTTTATACTTCATTTATATTCTCTTTTCATATAAATAATTAATTATTTTGTATATTTCTCTTTTACGTTACCAAAATATACATATACAATCAATTTAATTTCTTAATTAAATTTGTACTTATTATTATGTTGCATTATTTTTTATTATTGTTTCATTTGATTTAAACCCTTTTTGAAATCAAGGTTTTAGTAGGAAAAATCCATAAACACCGTTTTAAAGATTAATTGCATTTAAGCAATATTTGTCAGTTTAACTATTTATTAAAAATTATTAAATCGACTTAATAAACGTAATTTTCTTAATATTCAGTGTTATGATAGAGTTACAATTTTTAGAGGAGTGATAGATATGAAATTTAAAAAGGTTTTAGTAGCTACGGCAATGGTAGGTGTATTAGCAACTGGCGTTGTTGGATATGGTAATCAAGCAGATGCGAAAGTTTATTCTCAAAATGGACTCGTACTACATGATGACGCAAACTTCTTAGAACATGAATTAAGCTATATCGATGTGTTATTAGATAAGAATGCTGACCAAGCTACAAAAGACAACTTAAGATCATACTTCGCCGATAAAGGACTACATTCAATCAAAGACATTATCAACAAAGCTAAGCAAGACGGCTTTGATGTTTCAAAATATGAACACGTAAAATAAATTCAATAATGCTTTGTAACGAAGCAAATAAAAAACAGCTCAATGACGTTGAAGTCAGTGATTAACTCACTAATTTCATTACATCATTAAGCTGTTTTATTTTATTAATTATTTTTCTAATTTAGGTGTTGTACGTTCAACTTTCTTTTCACCTAATGGATAGAACCAAGTTGATGGATTACCTTGAACATCATATCCTACAATTTTATCACCATGTAATTTATGATATGCAGGCGTGTTTTCAAGTTTTTCTTCAAATTCACGTTCTTTCTTTTCTTCCGGAGATTCATATACATCAATATATTTAGAGACAAATCCTTGATGTAATAGGTCACCAGTAATAGGTTTAACTACTGCAAAATTCAATGTTTCTCCATTTTGCAATCTGAAACCAGCTTTTTCAGCATCAAAGCTAAATTTACCATTTTCATCTACTTGAATATCAGGGAACAATTGCGCATCACCTAAGTCAGAATATACTTTCACTACTGCATTCGCGAATTTAGTCTTCCCTGTAATCTCTTTAGTTCCTTGTTTATCAAGAATACCTTTACCTTTTTCTGTATGATATAAGCTTCCGTAAATTTCATCTACATGTATATCTTCTTTAACATCTTTCAATACTTTTACTTTTTCCACTTTAGTATGGTCATATTTTGTTTCTGCTTTATCGATATCTTCTAAGCTCGTTACTTTAGTTTTGAAAATTAATGACTTCAATGCTTCATCTTCATCATCAGGTGCAAATGTTAATGAGATTTCATCATTTTTCTTTAACTCTAAGTTATCAAAAGGATTTTTTTTGAAATCAA
>NZ_JACYHC010000021.1:0-580 GCF_017152085.1 Staphylococcus sp. EG-SA-2 | reverse complement strand
CTGATTTTACACCTAGCAATAAATTAGCAGCCGTTATTGGTGTCGTTGGCGAAGTTGTTACGACAATGGCCATTACTGTTGCACGTGAATTTAAAACTGAAAATATCGTTTATATCGGTTCTTCATTTCATAATAACGCTTTATTACGCAAAGTTGTGGAAGATTATACTGTGTTACGCGGTTGCAAACCGTACTATGTTGAAAACGGCGCATTTTCAGGTGCTATTGGTGCATTATATTTAGAAAAATAGAAAAAGACCATTTATATGCGCGTTGTTTTAAATAAACGCTATATAAATGGCCTTTTATTTTATGGTCTAAGTGTTTTGAATACGTATTGTTCCATTTATTATCACTTAATTACTTACAACTCAATTCAATTAAAATGTAAGTTCATTAGACAATTTTTGCGCTGAAACAATTGTACCAACCACGCCAGTTTTTAAATCTATCGCAACGGCTTTATGATCATCTCTAAGTTCATCTAGCCATTCTCCGAAAACAGAACCTTCAATCGTAATTAAATCACACTCTTCAAAATCTTCATCTCGAACTTTTAACGCTCTGTTTTTAATACTCC
>NZ_JACYHC010000020.1:0-580 GCF_017152085.1 Staphylococcus sp. EG-SA-2 | reverse complement strand
CTCACCAAGGTTTGCGTAAGCATATTAAAGATGTAGCTAAGGAACATAACATCGAAGTACAATGGGATACGACACCAGGTGGAGGTACAGATGCGGGAAGTATTCATGTCGCAAATGAAGGTATTCCAACGATGACAATCGGTGTTACGCTGCGATACATGCATTCTAATGTTTCAGTGCTCAATGTAGATGATTATGAAAATTCTATCCGTCTTGTTACTGAAATTGTCCGTTCATTGAATGATGAAAGTTATAAAAATATCATGTGGTAATCAAATCCATAAATAATAAAGAATCCTTTTAATATGGTAGGTTGTTAAACAATTGTCTAACTTTAATTCTTAGTCATTAGACAGTATCCATGTTAATAGGATTTTTTGTTTTTAATTTAAATGCTGAAAATCAATTATGCCTAAATTTTGATATTACAAGAAAATGATTTTTTCTTAAATGTAATTGCACTAAAAACCAAAAAAACGGGAATAATATACCTGATATATTACATGAGGAGCGGTGCAAATGTTGTTAGAAATTAAAGATTTAGTGTATAAAGCGAGCGATAGAATCATACTAGATCATA
>NZ_JACYHC010000019.1:0-580 GCF_017152085.1 Staphylococcus sp. EG-SA-2 | reverse complement strand
CTCACCAAGGTTTGCGTAAGCATATTAAAGATGTAGCTAAGGAACATAACATCGAAGTACAATGGGATACGACACCAGGTGGAGGTACAGATGCGGGAAGTATTCATGTCGCAAATGAAGGTATTCCCACGATGACAATCGGTGTTACGCTGCGATACATGCATTCTAATGTTTCAGTGCTCAATGTAGATGATTATGAAAATTCTATCCGTCTTGTTACTGAAATTGTCCGTTCATTAAATGATGAAAGTTATAAAAATATCATGTGGTAACCCAATCCACAAATAATAAAGAATCCTTTTAATATGGTAGGTTGTTAAACAATTGTCTAATTTTAATTCTTAGTCATTAGACAGTATCCATGTTAATAGGATTTTTTGTTTTTAATTTAAATGCTGAAAATCAATTATGCCTAAATTTTGATATTACAAGAAAATGATTTTTTCTTAAATATAATTGCACTAAAAACCAAAAAAACGGGAATAATATACCTGATATATTACATGAGGAGCGGTGCAAATGTTGTTAGAAATTAAAGATTTAGTGTATAAAGCGAGCGATAGAATCATACTAGATCATA
>NZ_JACYHC010000018.1:0-581 GCF_017152085.1 Staphylococcus sp. EG-SA-2 | reverse complement strand
ATTGCATTATTGTACTGCGTAATTGTACCTGGCTTTTTACCTTCAGTGCTTACTGGATCATCTAAATGATTTTTAGCTGTGATTAACTCACGTTTATCCGCTTTTGTGAAAATGGACTCTTGTACTTCTTCAGTACTACCATCATTGTAAGTTACTGTCACAGGAATCGTCGTTGTGCTACCACCAGCTAAATTAGTAGGCATTGCTGTGCCATTTTTAATCGTTGCAGTACGTTTATTAGCAACTTGAACTGCATTGTTAATTTCAGCTGCTGTTACATTTGAACCATAATCTTTCACAATTTCAGTTGTGTTGACAGTATGAGCTGCCGGTGCAGTTAATGTACTTGGATTACTACTTACTGAGTGACCTGTACCTGCTTTCGGAGTAATTGTGATTGATGAATTTGGTTTTATAGTATTGGCATTGAACGTCACTTTACCAGTTTGTGCATCTAACGTTACATAGTCAGGCTTATTCGCAATTGTCCATTGATTATTTTGACCACGAACAACATTAATTGTCTTACTATGTTCTGCACCATTACCCACTTTTTCAGTGTAAGCAATATCCATTGCTTG
>NZ_JACYHC010000017.1:0-581 GCF_017152085.1 Staphylococcus sp. EG-SA-2 | reverse complement strand
TAATTCTCTCATATATAGGCACTCCCTAAATTAATTTAAATACAGTATATCATTAATTTGAAACCAAAACAAACATTTGTTCGTTAAAATATTGACACAGAACATAAGTTCTGATAAATTACTAATACAAACAAATGTTCTAGGAGTGAAAATGATGTTTTACAATAAATATAAAAACGTATCAACATATATCATCATATTTTTAGTTTCAAGTGCAGCCTTTGCAATATTCTTGTTAAGTGCGAACATTAGTGCTCACTCGGAACAAGTGTACGAAATGACTGACCATCAAATTAAGAACAATACGATAAATAAAGCATACGAACATAAAGACCCTACAAACAATAGCGAACAAAGAGATGGGAAAGTGTTCGCTTTAATAAATTGATACATTGTCACAACGTTATTTTGCCTATTTTTGCGAAATAGCGTTTTTTATTACTTTTTTTGCTGATCTTAAATTTGTTATATTTTGTTAAAGTATTATAATGATTGAATAAACAAATTGAAGGTAGGTTTTTTAATTGAGTAATTCTGATTTGAATATCGAAAGAATTAACGAGTTAGCTAAAAAGAAAAAA
>NZ_JACYHC010000016.1:0-582 GCF_017152085.1 Staphylococcus sp. EG-SA-2 | reverse complement strand
TTTCTTCTGGTAAAATATCTGCAATAACAGTATCTATGCCTACTTGTTTTGCAATGGCTTGAGCAGTGTTTTTATTATCGCCAGTTAACATGGCAACTTCAATGCCCATATCATGCAATTGTTTTATAGCATCTTTGGCATGATCTTTGACAGTATCTGCCACTGCGATGATACCAGTTAATGAATAATTAACAGCGATGAGCATAGCAGTTTTACCATCTCGTTCATAATGTGTTAAATCATCAGAAATATGCTTAGGCAAGCTAATATCATTGTCAGCCATTAATTTACGGTTACCAACCAATATATGGTGATGATCAATCGTTGCTTCAATACCATGGCCAGGTACTGCTTTAAATGTTGTTGTCTCAGTTAATGTTAATTGCTTTTCTTTTGCATAATTGACAATGGCTTCTGCCAATGGGTGTTCAGAATCTTTTTCAGCAGTAGCAAGCAGTTGTAGCGTTTGATTGTCACCATGATAATCTGTCACGACTGGACGACCATTTGTAATGGTACCCGTCTTATCTAAAACGATGGTATCAATTTGATGTGTGCGTTCAACAAACTCGCCACCTTTAA
>NZ_JACYHC010000015.1:0-582 GCF_017152085.1 Staphylococcus sp. EG-SA-2 | reverse complement strand
TTTCTTCTGGTAAAATATCTGCAATAACAGTATCTATGCCTACTTGTTTTGCAATGGCTTGAGCAGTGTTTTTATTATCGCCAGTTAACATGGCAACTTCAATGCCCATATCATGCAATTGTTTTATTGCATCTTTGGCATGATCTTTTACAGTATCTGCCACTGCGATGATACCAGTTAATGAATAATTAACAGCAATGAGCATAGCAGTTTTACCATCTCGTTCATAATATGTTAAATCATCAGAAATATGCTTAGGCAAGCTAATATCATTGTCAGCCATTAATTTACGGTTACCAACCAATATATGGTGATGATCAATCGTTGCTTCAATACCATGTCCAGGTACTGCTTTAAATGTTGTCGTCTCAGTTAATGTTAATTGCTTTTCTTTTGCATAATTGACAATGGCTTCTGCCAATGGGTGTTCAGAATCTTTTTCAGCAGTAGCAAGTAGTTGTAGCGTTTGATTGTCACCATGATAATCTGTCACGACTGGACGACCATTTGTAATGGTACCCGTCTTATCTAAAACGATGGTATCAATTTGATGTGTGCGTTCAACAAACTCGCCACCTTTAA
>NZ_JACYHC010000014.1:0-582 GCF_017152085.1 Staphylococcus sp. EG-SA-2 | reverse complement strand
ATAATGCCCCTGTTTCATTTGGTAAATACTTGCCATAAAGCATATCTTCTGAAAAATCAGGATGACCTGTTGTTATAACAGGATTTGCATTCGCTTTTTGCAATAAGTCATTAGCCGCTTTTAAGCCTTCTTCTTTTCGATCTACAACAAGTAAAATAAATGGCTTTAACGCTTCTTCTTTTTCACTTTCAAGCATATCTGGTTTTTGAACCATTTCAAATGGAGATTTCAATCCATTATTATCGCTCATTTCAATAATTGCATCATACTGTGCTTGTGACATACTTGCAATAGCCTGTTTTGCATTTTCTTGAAGGAAATATAAGTTTTTCAATTTAGGATGCTTATTTAATGTACTTAATGTAATCGGTGTAATGTCTTTCTCATAAGACACTTCAATCACTGTACTATTTGTTCTACCAGGAATTGGTGGTTTTTCATGAATATGCTTTGATACTTCTCCAATTCCAACGACAGATTGATTTTTCGTTCGATTATAAAAAATAATATTGTCGCCTTCTTCTAACTGAGTATAAAAATGATAACCATTACGTTTAATACCGTTGTACGTGTGCGTATAAA
>NZ_JACYHC010000013.1:0-582 GCF_017152085.1 Staphylococcus sp. EG-SA-2 | reverse complement strand
CCCAAGTATCTGGATTTTTAATAATAGCAATGACACCTCTAGCAATATCATTTCTAGTAATATAATTAATACGACCATCACCAGCTGGATAAATCAGTTTATGCATATTCATCAATTCTGGTAAATATGGTTTAAGTGGATCCATGTACATTGCCATTCTTACATAGGTATAGTCAATACCACTTGTTGCCAATAGACGTGCTGCATAACCAAAATAAGGACTCATATGGAATGGATTATTATGCTGATCTGCGTAATAACCTATGAAAATGATATGAGCAACGCCACTTTGCTTTGCCGCATATACTAAATTTTCCACTTCTGGAATACGTTTGAATGATGGATGGATAATACTTGGAATAAACACAACGGTATCCATTCCTTTAAATACCTCTACCATGCTTTCGGGATTAAAATAATCTAATTGTCGAACAGGAACTTTTCCGCGCCAATCTTCTGGAACTTTCTCAACATTTCTAACACCAATGTGAAAATGATCTATGTGATTTGCAATGGCTTGATTTGTAATATGTGTGCCTAAATGACCTGTAGCACCTGTTAACATAATATTCATTCACTTCA
>NZ_JACYHC010000012.1:0-582 GCF_017152085.1 Staphylococcus sp. EG-SA-2 | reverse complement strand
CCCAAGTATCTGGATTTTTAATAATAGCAATGACACCTCTAGCAATATCATTTCTAGTAATATAATTAATACGACCATCACCAGCTGGATAAATCAGTTTATGCATATTCATCAATTCTGGTAAATAGGGTTTAAGTGGATCCATGTACATTGCCATTCTTACATACGTATAATCAATGCCACTTGTTGACAATAAACGTGATGCATATCCGAAATAAGGGCTCATATGGAATGGATTATTATGCTGATCTGCGTAATAACCTATGAAAATGATATGAGCAACGCCGCTCTGCTTTGCCGCATATACTAAATTTTCCACTTCAGGAATACGTTTGAATGATGGATGGATAATACTTGGAATAAACACAACGGTATCCATTCCTTTAAATGCTTCTACCATGCTTTCTTGATTAAAATAATCTAATTGTCGAACAGAAACTTTTCCACGCCAATCATCTGGAACTTTCTCAACATTTCTAACACCAATGTGAAAATGATCTATGTGATTTGCAATGGCTTGATTTGTAATATGTGTGCCTAAATGACCTGTAGCACCTGTTAACATAATATTCATTCACTTCA
>NZ_JACYHC010000011.1:0-8945 GCF_017152085.1 Staphylococcus sp. EG-SA-2 | reverse complement strand
CAAACGACTGATGATGGCGTTACTAGAATCAAAGATCAAGGTATACAGACCTTAAGTGGGGATACTGCAACACCGGTTGTTAAACCAAATGCTAAAAAAGCAATACGTGATAAAGCAACGAAACAAAGGGAAATTATCAATGCAACACCAGATGCTACTGAAGACGAGATTCAAGATGCAATAAATCAATTAGCTACGGATGAAACAGATGCTATTGATAATGTTACGAATGCTACTACAAATGCTGACGTTGAAACAGCTAAAAATAATGGCATCAATACTATTGGATCAGTTGTTCCTCAAGTGACACATAAACAAGCTGCAAGAGATGCAATTAACCAAGCAACAGCAACGAAAAGACAACAAATAAATAGTAATAGAGAAGCAACTCAGGAAGAGAAAAATGCAGCATTGAACGAATTAACTCAAGCAACCAACCATGCTTTAGAACAAATCAATCAAGCAACAACAAATGCTGATGTTGATAACGCCAAAGGAGATGGTCTAAATGCCATTAATCCAATTGCTCCTGTAACTGTTGTTAAGCAAGCTGCAAGGGATGCTGTATCACATGATGCACAACAACATATCGCAGAAATCAATGCTAATCCTGATGCGACTCAAGAAGAAAGACAAGCAGCAATTGACAAAGTGAATGCTGCTGTAACTGCAGCAAACACAAACATTTTAAACGCTAATACCAATGCTGATGTTGAACAAGTAAAGACAAATGCGATTCAAGGAATACAAGCAATTACACCAGCTACAAAAGTAAAAACAGATGCAAAAAATGCCATCGATAAAAGTGCGGAAACGCAACATAATACGATATTTAATAATAATGATGCGACGCTCGAAGAACAACAAGCAGCACAACAATTACTTGATCAAGCTGTAGCCACAGCGAAGCAAAATATTAATGCAGCAGATACGAATCAAGAAGTTGCACAAGCAAAAGATCAGGGCACACAAAATATAGTTGTGATTCAACCGGCAACACAAGTTAAAACGGATGCTCGCAATGCTGTAAATGATAAAGCTCGAGAGGCGATAACAAATATCAATGCTACACCTGGCGCGACTCGAGAAGAGAAACAAGAAGCGATAAATCGTGTCAATACACTTAAAAATAGAGCATTAACTGATATTGGTGTGACGTCTACTACTGCGATGGTCAATAGTATTAGAGACGATGCAGTCAATCAAATCGGCGCAGTTCAACCGCATGTAACGAAGAAACAAACTGCTACAGGTGTATTAAATGATTTAGCAACTGCTAAAAAGCAAGAAATTAATCAAAACACAAATGCAACAACTGAAGAAAAGCAAGTGGCTTTAAATCAAGTGGATCAAGAGTTAGCAACGGCAATTAATAATATAAATCAAGCTGATACAAATGCGGAAGTAGATCAAGCGCAACAATTAGGTACAAAAGCAATTAATGCGATTCAGCCAAATATTGTTAAAAAACCTGCAGCATTAGCACAAATCAATCAGCATTATAATGCTAAATTAGCTGAAATCAATGCTACACCAGATGCAACGAATGATGAGAAAAATGCTGCGATCAATACTTTAAATCAAGACAGACAACAAGCTATTGAAAGTATTAAACAAGCTAACACAAATGCAGAAGTAGACCAAGCTGCGACAGTAGCAGAGAATAATATCGATGCTGTTCAAGTTGATGTAGTAAAAAAACAAGCAGCGCGAGATAAAATCACTGCTGAAGTGGCGAAGCGTATTGAAGCGGTTAAACAAACACCTAATGCAACTGACGAAGAAAAGCAGGCTGCTGTTAATCAAATCAATCAACTTAAAGATCAAGCAATTAATCAAATTAATCAAAACCAAACAAATGATCAGGTAGACACAACTACAAATCAAGCGGTAAATGCTATAGATAATGTTGAAGCTGAAGTAGTAATTAAACCAAAGGCAATTGCAGATATTGAAAAAGCTGTTAAAGAAAAGCAACAGCAAATTGATAATAGTCTTGATTCAACAGATAATGAGAAAGAAGTTGCTTCACAAGCATTAGCTAAAGAAAAAGAAAAAGCACTTGCAGCTATTGACCAAGCTCAAACGAATAGTCAGGTGAATCAAGCAGCAACAAATGGTGTATCAGCGATTAAAATTATTCAACCTGAAACAAAAGTTAAACCAGCTGCACGTGAAAAAATCAATCAAAAAGCGAATGAATTACGTGCTAAGATTAATCAGGATAAAGAAGCAACAGCAGAAGAAAGACAAGTAGCACTAGATAAAATCAATGAATTTGTAAATCAAGCCATGACAGATATTACGAATAATAGAACAAATCAACAAGTTGATGATACAACAAGTCAAGCGCTTGATAGCATTGCTTTAGTAGCGCCTGAACATATTGTTAGAGCAGCTGCTAGAGATGCAGTAAAGCAACAATATGAGGCTAAAAAGCAAGAAATAGAGCAAGCTGAACATGCGACTGATGAAGAAAAACAAGTTGCTTTAAATCAATTAGCGAATAATGAAAAACTTGCATTACAAAACATCAATCAAGCAGTAACGAATAATGATGTGAAACGTGTTGAAACAAATGGCATTGCTACACTAAAAGGTGTACAACCTCATATTGTAATTAAGCCTGAAGCACAACAAGCAATAAAAGCAACTGCAGAAAATCAAGTAGAATCAATAAAAGATACACCACATGCAACAGTTGATGAATTAGATGAAGCGAATCAATTAATTAGCGACACACTCAAACAAGCGCAACAAGAAATAGAAAATACAAATCAAGATGCTGCTGTTACTGATGTTAGAAATCAAACAATCAAGGCAATTGAGCAAATAAAACCTAAAGTAAGACGTAAACGAGCTGCGCTTGATAGCATTGAAGAAAATAATAAAAATCAACTCGATGCAATCCGAAATACGTTGGATACTACTCAAGATGAAAGAGATGTTGCTATTGATACTTTAAATAAAATTGTAAATACAATTAAAAATGACATTGCACAAAACAAAACGAATGCAGAAGTGGATCGAACTGAGACTGATGGCAACGACAACATCAAAGTGATTTTACCTAAAGTTCAAGTTAAACCAGCAGCGCGTCAATCTGTTGGTGTAAAAGCCGAAGCTCAAAATGCACTAATCGATCAAAGCGATTTATCAACTGAAGAAGAAAGACTAGCTGCTAAACATTTAGTAGAACAAGCACTTAATCAGGCTATTGATCAGATCAATCATGCAGATAAGACTGCCCAAGTTAATCAAGATAGTATAGATGCTCAAAATATTATTTCAAAAATTAAACCAGCGACAACAGTTAAAGCAACAGCATTACAACAAATTCAAAATATCGCTACAAATAAAATTAATTTAATTAAAGCAAATAACGAAGCGACAGATGAAGAACAAAATATTGCAATAGCACAAGTTGAAAAAGAGTTAATTAAAGCTAAACAACAAATTGCTAGTGCAGTGACTAATGCTGATGTGGCATATTTATTGCATGATGAGAAAAACGAAATTCGTGAAATCGAACCTGTTATTAACAGAAAGGCGTCTGCTCGAGAACAATTGACAACATTATTCAACGATAAAAAACAAGCAATTGAAGCGAATATTCAAGCAACGGTAGAAGAAAGAAATAGTATATTAGCACAGTTACAAAATATTTATGACACTGCTATTGGACAAATTGATCAAGATCGTAGCAATGCACAAGTTGATAAAACAGCATCATTAAATCTACAAACAATACATGATTTAGATGTACATCCTATTAAAAAGCCAGATGCTGAAAAAACGATTAATGATGATCTTGCACGCGTCACTGCTTTAGTGCAAAATTATCGAAAAGTAAGTAATCGTAATAAGGCTGATGCATTAAAAGCTATAACTGCTTTAAAATTACAAATGGATGAAGAATTAAAAACAGCACGCACTAATGCTGATGTTGATGCAGTTTTAAAACGATTTAATGTTGCATTAAGCGATATAGAAGCAGTAATTACTGAAAAAGAAAATAGCTTACTGCGAATTGATAACATTGCTCAACAAACATATGCGAAATTCAAAGCGATCGCAACACCAGAACAATTAGCTAAAGTAAAAGTATTAATTGATCAATATGTTGCAGATGGCAATAGAATGATTGATGAAGATGCGACATTAAATGACATCAAACAACACACGCAATTCATTGTTGATGAAATTTTAGCAATTAAATTACCAGCTGAAGCGACGAAAGTATCACCAAAAGAAATTCAGCCAGCTCCAAAAGTTTGTACGCCTATTAAAAAAGAAGAGACACATGAATCGCGCAAAGTTGAAAAAGAACTTCCAAATACAGGTTCTGAAGGAATGGATTTACCATTGAAAGAATTTGCACTGATTACAGGTGCGGCTTTGTTAGCTAGAAGACGTACTAAAAACGAAAAAGAATCATAATTAACGAAATGACCTTAATATAACGACACTTTTTAGTGACTCAGTTATATTAAGGTCATTTTTAATTGAATGAAAAAGTTGATCTACTAAAGAGAATCGAACCAAATTTTATACTATTATTCCATTGATGTATGTGAGTAATGACCGGCATATAATCCAGCGACATGTCCTGTTACGAGTGCACTTGTAATATTATAACCACCAGTATAACCATGTATATCTAATACTTCACCACATAAAAATAATCCCGGAACTAATTTAGACATCATTGTTTTAGGTTGAATTTCTTTAAGTGACACACCACCACCTGTGACAAATGCCTTATCTATAGGTAATGTCCCGTTTACCTTAAATACAAACCCTTTAAACATATTTACTAAGTCGTTCAATTGTTGATTTGATAAGTGATGTGATGTGGTATTTTCATCGATTCCAGCTTGTTCCAGCATGAACAGTAAGTAGCGCTCTTCAATTAGACCATGCAAACTGTTTTTAATGATTTTATCTGGTGTGTCCGATAATAATGATGTGATGTGTTGTTTTAATTGTTCATGGTTTAATTCAGGAAATGCATCGATTGCCATAGAAATGTGCTGTGTCTTTTGATTTTTTTGTTCTTTATAAACAAACTGACTACATCTTAATGCAGCTGGACCACTGATACCAAAATGAGTAAATAACATATCCATTTGATGACTGATGCGTTTTTTACCATTTTTCTTAAGTACTGACAATTCAACATCTTTTAAACTTAAACCTTTTAGACGATTGGATTTGATGAAAGGTTCAGCTGATGTAATTGGAACTTCGGTCGGGAATAACTCAGTAATGGTATGACCTAAATCTTGTGCGAACTTATAACCATCACCAGTTGAACCAGTTTGAGGGACACTTGTACCACCTGTAGCAATCACTAGCGAATGGCTTTCATAACTATTATTTTGAGTATGTACAGTGAAAGTTTGGTCTGTATTAACTTCGATTCTACTAACAGCTTCTTCTTCTTTAATCGTTACATGTTGGCGTTCGATAGTTGTCACTAATGTATCAACCACGTCTTGTGCTTTGTTGGAAACTGGAAACATACGCCCGTGATCTTCTTCTTTTAATTTAACACCCCTAGACTCAAAAAAATCTATGATGGATTCATTATCAAAAATTGAAAAGGGACTATATAAAAATTTCCCATTTCCAGGAATGTTCTTAATAATTTCAGCATATGGTAATCGATTAGTTACGTTACATCTACCGCCACCAGATATTTTGAGTTTACGACCTAGACCTTTCTTTTTTTCAATGAGTAACACACTGCTACTTTGTTCGCTTGCAGCTACTGCCGCCATTAAGCCGCTAGGTCCGCCTCCGATAATAATTGTTTGATACATATACGCTTCCTCCAAATTTGTTACTGGACATTCAATTGCTATTTTATAGTACTTTTTTAAACTTTGCTATATCTCTTGTGTTATGAGATGACAATTATGTTGAATATATTTATAATGTGAACTTCATAAAAAATGAAGATGTATGTGTATGATAAGAATGATTTTTCTACTGTTATGCGATGTTCATCTCAAATAGTAGTATAATGTTTATATGAAATTTCGTAATATTCTAATCAAAATCGAGTATTCAATGACAATGCGTTGATAATTTTGTTATGATAATTCATTGAATATACGACAATGAAATAAAGTTTTGTGATATATTCATAATAATGAAAAATGATTTTACAGAGAAATAGCTTTTAGTTTACAAAACTTTAATAAACATGAGATAGGGAGATTCGTAATGAGTGAAAGTAAAGAAATGGTGCGTGGAACCTTTTTAATTACCATTAGTATATTAATTACCAAGGTATTGGGCGTACTTTTTATCATTCCATTCAACTATTTAATTGGTGGACAAGAAAATATGGCGCCGTTCACATACGCTTATGCACCATATAATATTGCAATTGCAGTTGCGACAGCAGGTGTACCATTAGCAGCTTCGAAATATGTTGCGAAATATAATGCTATTGGGGCATATAAAGTAAGTCAGAAATTTTATAAATCGAGTTTTATTGTAATGAGTATTACCGGTGTTTTAGGTTTCTTGGTACTGTATTTCTTAGCACCTTATATTTCTGAATTAACATTAGCTAGAAACATTCATGATAAAAACGGTTGGTCAGTCGATGATATTACTTGGATTATAAGAATCATTAGTATGGTTGTTATCTTTATTCCTGTATTAGCGACATGGAGAGGGATATTCCAAGGTTATAAATCTATGGGGCCAACAGCAGTGTCAGAAGTAACTGAGCAAATTGCACGCGTGATTTTCATATTAATCGGAAGTTATTTAGTACTAAATGTCTTTGATGGCTCTATTTTATTAGCCAATGGTATTGCTACTTTTGCAGCAGCAGTTGGTGCGATTATTGGTATATTCACACTCTGGTATTACTGGAGAAAGCGTAAGCATAATATTGATCGTATGGTCGAATCTGATTACACAGATATAGATGTGTCATATGGCAAGATGTATAAAGAAATTATTGCTTATAGTATACCGTTCGTTATTGTAAGTTTGAATTATCCATTATTTAACTTAGTAGATCAATTTACACATAACGGTGCTTTATCTTTAGTTGGTATACCTTCACAGTTACAAGATATATTCTTTAATATGCTAAATATGTCAACTAATAAAATTGTAATGATTCCGACATCATTAAGTGCTGGTTTTGCAGTGAGTTTAATTCCTTATATTACAAAAACATTTGCAGAAGGTCGCTTACATGAAATGCATCATCAAATTAGAACATCTATTGGTGTATTAATGTTTATAACTGTTCCAGCTAGTATTGGAATTATGGCCTTGGCACAACCATTATTCACAGTTTTCTATGGTTACGATCCAATTGTTTTAGGTCATGACCCTAACCATGATGGTAGTCGCTTATTATTCTATTATGCGCCTGTAGCAATACTAATTTCACTATTAAGTGTAACGGCATCAATGTTACAAGGTATAGATAAACAGAAATTAACAGTTTATGTTATTTTAGCTTCTGTAGTTATCAAGTTAGCGTTAAACTATCCATTAATTATGTTATTCCATACACCTGGTGCAATTTTAAGTACTAGTATCGCATTATTATTTGCAATTGGATGTAATTTCTATATTCTTAAAAAATATGCGAAGTTTAAATTCAGCTATAGTTGGATTCATTTTGCAAAAATATTCTTGTATTCATTTATTATGATGCTAGGTGTAGAATTAGTATTTTTCCTTGCAAATCTATTCTTAGAACCTACTAAACTTGGTTACTTAATCATTATTATTTTAGGTGTTACAGTAGGTATTCTAATTTACGGTACAATCACAATTAAAACGCGTCTTGCGGACGAATTCTTAGGTGAAATTCCTGAAAAATTAAGACGTAGAGTTAGGTTTTTACGATGAGAATAGATAAATTTTTAGCAAATATGGGCGTCGGTACACGCAATGAGGTCAAACAGTTACTTAAAAAAGGCCTTGTAAATGTCAACGAACAAGTAATTAAATCACCAAAAACACATATAGAACCAGAAAACGATAAGATAACAGTTCGTGGAGAATTAATAGAATACATTGAAAATGTCTATATTATGTTAAATAAGCCAAAAGGTTATATATCAGCAACTGAAGATCATCATTCAAAAACCGTTATTGATTTAATACCTGAATACCAACATCTAAATATTTTTCCGGTTGGTCGTCTTGATAAAGATACAGAAGGGCTTTTATTGATAACGAATGATGGTGATTTTAATCATGAATTAATGAGTCCAAACAAACATGTTTCTAAAAAATATGAAGTTATTTCAGCAAATCCTATCACTGAAGACGACATTCAAGCTTTTAAAGAGGGTGTAACACTGACTGATGGCAAGGTTAAGCCTGCAATATTAACTTATATTGATAATCAAACGTCACACGTAACAATTTATGAAGGAAAATATCATCAAGTTAAACGAATGTTTCATAGCATTCAAAATGAGGTATTACATTTAAGACGTATCAAAATTGCTGATTTAGAATTGGACAGCAATTTAGATTCAGGAGAATATCGTTTATTAACTGAAAATGATTTTGACAAATTAAATTATAAATAAAAGGGAGACGATTGATATGGCAAAAGGTAATTTATTTAAAGCGATTTTAGGTATAGGTGGCGCTGTAGCAGCTGTACTTGTTACACGTAAAGATAGTCGTGACAAGCTGAAAGCAGAATATAATAAATATAAACAAGATCCTCAAAGCTATAAAGATAATGCTAAGGATAAAGCGACGCAATTAGGAACAATTGCTAATGAAACAATTAAAGAAGTAAAAACAAATCCGAAAGAATATGCTAATAGATTAAAAAATAATCCAAAAGCATTTTTCGAAGAAGAAAAATCAAAATTTACCGAATATGACAATAAGACTGACGAAAGTATTGAAAAAGGTAAATTTGATGATGAAGGTGGCGC
>NZ_JACYHC010000010.1:0-583 GCF_017152085.1 Staphylococcus sp. EG-SA-2 | reverse complement strand
GGATTAAACGATGAACTGTTAAATCAGGATAACGTCTAATTGGTGATGTAAAATGCGTATAATATTCAGCTGATAAGCCAAAATGTCCCAAGTTCACATCATCATAATGCGCTTGTTGCATTGAACGTAACATCATTGTTGAAATGACCATTTGTTCAGGTCGACCTTCTACTTCTTCTTGAACCTTTTGAAGTGTTGTTGGATGAATATCTTCGCCAGTGCCCTTAATCATGATGCCAAAGTTTGTAATAAAATCAAAGAATTGTCTTAAGCGATCTGATTTAGGTTGCTCATGCACTCGGTAAATAAAAGGTACATTTAACTTACTAAAATGTTCAGCAACTGTTTCATTTGCAATTAACATAAATGATTCAATTAGACGTTCACCCTCGCCACGTTGTCTTAATTGAACATCTGTTGGTATACCGACTTCGTTAACTAATACTTTTGCTTCACTAATATCAAAATCGATTTCACCACGTCGTTTTCTCATTTGAATCAAACGATTAGATAAATCTTGTGCTAAATCTAACATAGGCGTAATTTCTTTATATTGTTCGCGAATGTTAGGATCCTTTTCAGT
>NZ_JACYHC010000009.1:0-583 GCF_017152085.1 Staphylococcus sp. EG-SA-2 | reverse complement strand
GGATTAAACGATGAACTGTTAAATCAGGATAACGTCTAATTGGTGATGTAAAATGCGTATAATATTCAGCTGATAAGCCAAAATGTCCCAAGTTCACATCATCATAATGCGCTTGTTGCATTGAACGCAACATCATTGTTGAAATGACCATTTGTTCAGGTCGACCTTCTACTTCTTCTTGAACCTTTTGAAGTGTTGTTGGATGAATATCTTCGCCAGTACCCTTAATCATGATGCCAAAGTTTGTAATAAAATCAAAGAATTGTCTTAAGCGATCTGATTTAGGTTGCTCATGCACTCGGTAAATAAAAGGTACATCTAACTTACTAAAATGTTCAGCAACTGTTTCATTTGCAATTAACATAAATGATTCAATTAGACGTTCACCCTCGCCACGTTGTCTTAATTGAACATCTGTTGGTATACCGTCTTCGTTAACTAATACTTTTGCTTCATTAATATCAAAATCGATTTCACCACGTCGTTTTCTCATTTGAATCAAACGATTAGATAAATCTTGTGCTAAATCTAACATAGGCGTAATTTCTTTATATTGTTCGCGAATGTTAGGATCCTTTTCAGT
>NZ_JACYHC010000008.1:0-584 GCF_017152085.1 Staphylococcus sp. EG-SA-2 | reverse complement strand
TAGAAATATTCAATATCGTGTAATTAACGCCATTATTAAAGAACGTATTTACCCCGAGCAAACATTTATTTCGCAAAAAGGATCTTTAATTGAAATTCAGTATCATATGCATGTGTTGACTATTGAAGTTGTTAGAAAAAGTGCATTAGAACGCTATGAGTTTACAGGTGATATTACTTATTTAAATAAAGGTGAAACGTCATTAATTATAACTTTAGAAGGTTTGTTAGATGTGTTGAATCATGACTTTGATATCCCTATTTCAGAGCGACTACGCGAAGAGTTAATACACAGTCGAGATAGTTTAGTTGAAACATATAAGCAAATGTCTCACAGACAAACATTAATAAGTCAAAGTTTTAAATTTTCAAGATTACCACAAGATATTAACTTTTTTTCATGGTTACAACATGTAAAAGATAGTGATAAGACAGATGATTTAACTTATTCTGAGAGCTTGGTACCAGAGGGGCATCCAACACACCCTTTAACCAAAACGAAATTGCCCTTAACTATGGAAGAAGTACGAGCATATGCACCTGAGTTTGAAAAAGAAATCCCTTTGCAAATTATGATGATTGAAA
>NZ_JACYHC010000007.1:0-584 GCF_017152085.1 Staphylococcus sp. EG-SA-2 | reverse complement strand
TAGAAATATTCAATATCGTGTAATTAACGCCATTATTAAAGAACGTATTTACCCCGAGCAAACATTTATTTCGCAAAAAGGATCTTTAATTGAAATTCAGTATCATATGCATGTGTTGACTATTGAAATTGTTAGAAAAAGTGCATTAGAACGCTACGAGTTTACAGGTGATATTACTTATTTAAATAAAGGTGAAACGTCATTAATTATAACTTTAGAAGGTTTATTAGATGTGTTGAATCATGACTTTGATATCCCTATTTCAGAGCGACTACGCGAAGAGTTAATACACAGTCGAGATAGTTTAGTTGAAACATATAAGCAAATGTCTCACAGACAAACGTTAATAAGTCAAAGTTTTAAATTTTCAAGATTACCACAAGATATTAACTTTTTTTCATGGTTACAACATGTAAAAGATAGTGATAAGACAGATGATTTAACTTATTCTGAGAGTTTGGTACCAGAGGGGCATCCAACACACCCTTTAACCAAAACGAAATTGCCCTTAACTATGGAAGAAGTACGAGCATATGCACCTGAGTTTGAAAAAGAAATCCCTTTGCAAATTATGATGATTGAAA
>NZ_JACYHC010000006.1:0-584 GCF_017152085.1 Staphylococcus sp. EG-SA-2 | reverse complement strand
CGTTTAAGTTAGGTAAATGTAAGATTTCATAGAAAGCATTTTGTTGTTCTTTGTTGAATTTGTTATCCGCTTTCGGTGCTTGAGATTCATTTAACTTTTTAGCTTCTGACAATAGGTTAGCACTTTGGCTTGGGTCATCTTTTAAGCTTTGGATGAAACCATTGCGTTGTTCTTCGTTTAAGTTAGGCATATTCAAGATTTCATAGAAAGCATTTTGTTGTTCTTTGTTGAAATTGTTATCAGCTTTCGGTGCTTGAGATTCGTTTAATTTTTTAGCTTCACCTAAAACATTAGTGCTTTGGCTTGGGTCGTCTTTAAGACTTTGAATGAAGCCGTTACGTTGCGCTTCGTTTAAGTTAGGCATGTTCAAGATTTCATAGAAGGCGCTTTGTTGATCTTTGTTGAAGTTATTTTGTTGCGCATCAGCTTTTGGAGCTTGAGAGTCATTAAGTTTTTGAGCTTCACCTAAAACGTTAGCACTTTGGCTTGGATCATCTTTAAGGCTTTGGATAAAACCATTACGTTGATCAGCGTTTAAGTTAGGCATATTTAACACTTGATAAAAAGCATTTTGTTGAGCTTCA
>NZ_JACYHC010000005.1:0-584 GCF_017152085.1 Staphylococcus sp. EG-SA-2 | reverse complement strand
TAGATTCATTTGGACAAAGGGGGATTAGGGCAACACATTTTTCGTTTGAAGATATAAATAATAAAGGTGATCTTAATGAAAGAGTGACTGATGCCTTAGCAATTGCTAGTTGTATCAATGCGCATCCTTATGTCAAAGGAGAACTTTGTGTGTCAGATGACTTAACGTATACGACAGGTTATTTTGCCTCTGCTAAAATTGGTTACCATCGATTATTTGATATTAAACCAGTTAATACGAGATATGGAGGCAGAATAATATTTGTGGACGATCGTATTGATTTAAATCATTACATATCATTTTTAGAAAGCACACCGAAGCAAGTTGTTTATGAAAGGGTATAGGGGTTTTAGTATGACATCAAAAGATATTACTCAAATTAGTGTCATTGCTGCGATTTTAACCATTTTGGCAGCTTTGAAAATACCGTCCATTATACCAGGATTAGATTTTCAATTATCTGCACCGGCAGCATTATTGATATTAGCTTTCTTTGGAATTAAAAAGTACTTTTTAGGTGGATTATTATCTAGCCTATTATTACTAGTATTTGGCGTATTTAATCCAATTAATGTGATTATTTC
>NZ_JACYHC010000004.1:0-585 GCF_017152085.1 Staphylococcus sp. EG-SA-2 | reverse complement strand
TTTTCATCGGTAAATAAATTTTGACGTATTGTACCATCAAATAATTGTTGAGATTGTAGCAAGACATTTAACGATTCAAACTTATCTTTGTCATCTATTTCAAACATATCCATATTTTCGAAACGAACAGAGCCACTATCTAATTGATATAACCCTGCCATAATTTGTAGTAATGTACTTTTTCCTGAACCTGAAGGACCCACAATCGCAATCTTTTCGCCTCTATTAACATTAAAATTAATATCCGACAACACATACGTTTGCTGATTCCAATACTTAAAACTAGCATCCTTAACTTCATAAATGTTCGTTGCATCATACTTATCATTAAGACGTTTTTTTCCATTAGTAGAAGGTACAGATATCACTTCATTAATATCGTGCAATGCTTGGTCAGTATCCGCTTTATAATACGCGACATTTGTCATTGGTACAGCTTGTTCAAATAAAGTTAAGATCATTAAAACTATACTCGTCATATAAATAATATTTAGTTGGCCTGCATTAATTTGAATTAATCCTAGAACTAAACTACCAAAAATCGAAAGCATAGCAATAATATTTAATATAAAATCATAAATCGTT
>NZ_JACYHC010000003.1:0-585 GCF_017152085.1 Staphylococcus sp. EG-SA-2 | reverse complement strand
AAAGAAAAGGTAACTCAAATGACAGTCAAGAAAAATTAAGCCCAGGTAAAGCATTCTATAAACACTTAATGAACGGTGTTTCTAACATGTTGCCACTTGTAATATCTGGTGGTATTTTAATGGCAATCGTATTTTTATTTGGAGTAGACTCATTTAAACCAAAAAGCTCAGAGTACAATGCGTTTGCAGAGCAGCTATGGAACATTGGTAGTAAAAGTGCATTCGCGTTAATCATTCCAATTTTATCTGGATTCATTGCACGTAGTATTGCGGATAAACCTGGTTTTGCAGCTGGTCTTGTAGGTGGTATGTTAGCAATTTCAGGTGGTTCAGGATTTATTGGTGGTATTATTGCAGGTTTCTTAGCAGGTTACTTAACACAAGGTGTTAAAGCGATGACACGTAAGTTACCACAAGCATTAGAGGGATTAAAACCAACATTAATTTACCCACTATTGACAGTGACAGCTACAGGCTTATTGATGATTTATGTCTTTAATCCACCAGCATCTTGGTTAAATCATTTGTTATTAGATGGATTAAACAATTTATCAGGTTCTAATATTGTATTATTAGGTTTAGTTA
>NZ_JACYHC010000002.1:0-585 GCF_017152085.1 Staphylococcus sp. EG-SA-2 | reverse complement strand
TTTTCATCGGTAAATAAATTTTGACGTATTGTACCATCAAATAATTGTTGAGATTGTAGCAAGACATTTAACGATTCAAACTTATCTTTGTCATCTATTTCAAACATATCCATATTTTCGAAACGAATAGAGCCACTATCTAATTGATATAACCCAGCCATAATTTGTAGTAATGTACTTTTTCCTGAACCAGAAGGCCCCACAATCGCAATCTTTTCGCCTCTATTAACATTAAAATTAATATCCGACAACACATACGTTTGCTGGTTCCAATACTTAAAACTAGCGTCCTTAACTTCATAAATGTTCGTTGCATCATACTTATCATTAAGACGGTTTTTTCCATTAGTAGAAGGTACAGATATCACTTCATTAATATCATGCAATGCATGGTCAGTATCCGCTTTATAATACGCGACATTTGTCATTGGTACAGCTTGTTCAAATAAAGTTAAGACCATTAAAACTATACTCGTCATATAAATAATATTTAGTTGGCCTGCATTAATTTGAATTAATCCTAGAACTAAACTACCAAAAATCGAAAGCATAGCAATAATATTTAATATAAAATCATAAATCGTT
>NZ_JACYHC010000001.1:0-587 GCF_017152085.1 Staphylococcus sp. EG-SA-2 | reverse complement strand
TCATCAATATCTTGATAAACACCAATTGATTTAAAAGCACCGCTTATCACCACATCGATTACTCTTTCACCCTCTTGAAACTTTTCCAGTAAACTATGAGATACAAAACCTATATGTTGTCGTACAGTCTCTGCAGAATACCCTACCTTGCCTGGCATTTTACCAAATAGATTAACACCGCCAGTTGTCGCAGGCTCATATGCATTTAATATATTTAATAGCGTTGTCTTACCAGCACCATTCAACCCATATAATATCCATTTATCACCTTTAGCAATTTGCCAAGAAATATTTTTTAAAATTGTTTTTCCTTGCTTCATTCGCCCAATTTGATCTAATTGAATTAACATGCGAGGTCACCCCTTTATTGCTACTCCATACTTCTCATAAAATCATATTAACATAACACCCTTAATTGTCAGACTATTTAAATAAATAAAACACTTCCTTTTTACGCATTTCTGCCAAATTAAGATGAAGTAAAAGCTAAGTCGACCTAAAAAAGCACCCTTCTAGTCGATTAATCTAAAAGGGTGCCATATACTTTAATTTTAATACATGATTGATTCTAAAAAAGTGAATTATTC